>JBHICS010000101.1:0-5123 GCA_046759685.1 Candidatus Brocadiales bacterium
CCACAAGGATACCCTGGACATAGAGCTGCCTTACTCACCAGAGCAAACTACCGGGAAGGTTGAGGCTTTCTTCAGTAAAAGGCTGTTCCTTAAAAAACCTTCCCACATGCACGGTAAGGGCGTATACTCTGGGGGCGTCTATGAACAAGGATTTATCCACTACATATGGCTTTCCCTTGCCTATCACGTCTCCGTAATCTTGGCCGTTATAGGAGCCACCATCACCTTCCTCTTCTCTTTTGAGAACGACGTAACCATCCTTCCGGACGCACCTGTGGAGATAGCCACTGTCTCCCCGGACACCAGATGGAACAAGTGGTACGGCCGTGGAGAAGATTTTGTAATCTCCGAGGACGAGAAGTTTAAATTGGGCCTCAAGGAATTTTCTATAAAGTACACCCAGCGACCGTCTATAACAGATTTCCCCAGAAGGGGTATTATCCCCAGGTTCAAAGAGACCTGGGGTCTTGAAGGGCTTACAGTAGTAGCCAAGGAGGGTAGCTACTACCCGATAGAATACGCAAGCCAGTTGGTTATATATGAAGACGGGATGCCCGCACAAGAACCGCATATCAAGGTAAACACACCCCTGCGCTACCGGGGGCTGACCTTCTACCAGAGTGCCTATGAGTATAAGTTCGACCTGTATGCCGACGATGAGAAGATTGAAGAGAAAGAGGGAAAATACACCATTCCAGGTATAGAGGGTGAGTTTGAGGCCGGGCAGGTCGTTACTGGTAAGCTATACCTCAAGGACGGCAGTACCTATGTGCTGGAGCCGTCTGTCAAGCTTAGTTACACGCCTCCCGAGTCAGAGCAGGAGGCCGCCGAGACAGGGAAGAGACTTGGGCCAGAGACCTTTAGGTTCATTGAGGGCAAGACCCAGGACGTCAAGGGAGTAAAGGTCAGGATTACAAACGTTCGTGCCGCAACTATTCTTAGCTACCGTCACGACCCCGGCGTTCCGTTACTGTGGATAGCGGCCCCGGTGTTGTTCTTTGCGATGCTGTTCCGCGCATGGGGCAGGTGGTGCCGGGCGAGCTATATCGTAGAAAAGAGGCTCAAGGGCAGCCGACTCCTGGTGCATCTCCAGATGTTCGGCGTCTGGGGAGGCGAACAAAGTATGATTGAGAGTCTAAAGGGCTTAAGGGCCTCTGATGAGTAGGGGCATTGGCCCATAGCTAACGACGCATCCATACGGCAAATCGCACCATTTGCAGGTTGCCCGGTGTGATATATTCTGTTAGAATTTATTAGGTTCTGAGGGAGCAAGAAATGAAGGAAGGGATTCATCCTAAATATGTAGAGGCAACTGTGACCTGTGGCTGCGGGGAGACCTTTAAGACCCGCTCCACAAAGCCAAAGATCGTGGTAGAAATCTGCTCGAAATGCCACCCGTTTTACACGGGCAAACAGAAACTGGTAGACACCACGGGCAAGGTCGAGAGGTTCCACCGCAGGTATAGGCGGAAAAAGAAGGCTGAGACCGCCGAGACTGCGGCACGGGGCACAGAGACAAAAGAAGCGGAAACAAAGTAATGTAGCGTGCGAGCTTGCTCGCACGTTTGTAAGTAAAAATTAAACATCATGAACGAAGTATTACTACAAAAATTAAAGGCCATACGAGACCGGTACACGCACCTGGAGAAACAGGTGGCAGACCCGGCCATCATGTCAAATCCGTCTAAATACGGTGCCTACATGAAGGAACGGGGAAGCCTCTCCAGGATAGTGGACAAGTACGCCCAGTGGGACGAACTCCTCAATTGCAAAGAAGAGGCCAGGAAGGTTATTGCTGAAGACGGAAGCGACGAAGAATTGCAACTTCTGGCCAGGGAAGAACTCCAGGCAGCAGAATGTAAGGAAGAGGAGCTGATTGAGGAGATAAAAGAACTCCTTCTCACCCAGAGCAGCAGCACCCACAAGGGCGTAATAATGGAGATTCGCGCCGGCACGGGGGGCGATGAGGCCGCACTATTCGCCGCAGACCTCTTCAGGATGTATACAAAGTACGCCGAGATTAACGGCTGGAGGGTTGAGGTCTTCGACAGTAACCCCACCGATTTGGGTGGCTTTAAGGAAATAATCTTTTCCGTAACGGGTGAGGGAGTTTACCAGAGGCTGCGTCACGAAAGCGGGACGCATCGCGTACAGAGGGTACCAACTACAGAGACCCAGGGAAGGGTCCACACCTCAGCGGCAACCGTGGCCGTACTGCCGGAGATAGAAGAGGTGGAAATAAATATAGACCCGAACGAACTGCGGATTGAGACCATGAGGTCGTCGGGTCCAGGCGGGCAAAAAGTAAACAAGACAAGCTCCGCCGTCAGGATGACACACATACCCACGGGTATAACCGTCAGATGCCAGGACGAAAAATCCCAGCACAAGAACAGGGCGAAGGCGATGCGCATCTTAAGGAGCCGCCTCCATGAGTATACCGAGGAGCGTGAGAAGTCGAAGAGGGAAAAGGCCCGCCGTGTGCAGATAGGTAGCGGGGACAGGAGCGAGAAGATAAGGACCTATAACTATCCACAAAACAGGGTCACAGACCACAGGATAAACTTCACCCTCTACGACCTTGAGAACGTAATGCTTGGGCATATGGATGAACTTGTAGGGAAACTCCTGGCATTCGAAAAGGAAGAACAACTAAAACAGTTGGCAACCACCGTCTAAGTCCCCGACAAAAATCCCCGGAGGACCGAGTGGAAATAAAGACTCCTGCCCTTCCCACAACAAAGACATTATTTAAGCCCTCTCAGCAGCCACTTTACAGATTCTACCCCCCTTTACCATAGTGGACCACGCCCTGCTTAACCACAACAACGGAAGTGGAAAAGGTAGTAAACAGCCGGCCATAGGCATCCAAAAAGTCCTGACAGATGCCTCAACGACCCTTCGCAACTCAGGTGTGGACTCGCCCCGCCTAGATGCGGAGATACTGCTGGGACAAATACTGGGCATTCCCCGCTCCCAGCTCTATGCCAATCTAAAGGAGCCTATTGACCCCAAAAATCTAAAGCGCTTCCATAAACTCCTCAACAAGAGGGCTCGCCGCATACCCCTACAGTACCTTACGGGACATACAGAATTTATGTCCCTAGATTTTTTGGTGAAAAAGGGTATATTTATCCCCAGGCCGGAGACGGAACTCGCCGTGGAGGCCGTGTTGGAAAGGGCCAACGTCTCTGTTGCACTAAAGATACTGGACATAGGCACCGGCTGTGGGAACATAGCCATATCCATCGCAGTGGGCCTCTAAGATGCTGGGGCCAGGGATATAATGGTCTATGCGTCTGATATATCCCCCAAGGCCCTGAAGCTTGCGAGGCTTAATGCCAAGAGACATGAGGTAAAGGCCAAGGTGTCATTTCATAAAGGTTCGCTCTATCAGGCCTTTCAGGGACTAGGGCTTGAGGGTGAGATTGATTTCGTCGTATCCAACCCACCATATGTACCACAAAATGAGTGGGGAGACCTACAGCCGGAGGTGAGGGACCACGAGGACCCAAGGGCACTTGTAGCAGGAGAGGACGGGCTAGAATGCTACCGAAGAATAGTGGCAGAGGCCCACAAGTGGCTAAGGCCGGGGGGCTGGCTCATACTGGAACTGGGAGAAGACCAGGCTGATAGCGTCAAAGACCTTATATACAAAGACAGGCATTTTAGAGACATAAAAACCACTAAAGACCTACAGGGCATAGAGCGCATAATAATTGCTAGATCTGATTGATGAACAGTTTGTAATCGAGGGCGGGCATCGTCTCACGGGCAGCATCACCGTGAACGGGGCAAAGAATGCGGCCCTCCCTGTCATGGCTGCATGCATACTGACAAATGGTGCCTCCCGCATAAGGGCCATCCCTCGGCTAACAGACGTGGAAGTCATGGAACACATAATGGAACGCCTTGGCCTCAAGGTAGTGCGTTCCAGTGACAATTCGGTGGAGCTGGGCACAATAGACGCCGACAAGATAACGGCCCCATACGAATTGGTGAACGAGATGCGAGGGTCGATATGCGTCCTTGGGCCGCTTCTCAGTAGACGTGGCGAGGCAAGAGTCGCGTTACCAGGGGGATGCGTGATAGGACAGCGACCCATAGACCTCCACATCAAGGGCCTTCAAGCTATGGGCGCTGAGATAGCCTTAAAGGACGGGTATATAGTAGCACAAGCAAAGAGGCTCAAGGGGACGGAGATATATATGGGGGGTGCCCGCGGCTCCTCCGTACTGGGCACGTGTAATGTCATGATGGCGGCAAGCCTGGCAGAGGGCACCACGGTCATAGAGAATGCTGCACGCGAGCCGGAGGTTCAAAATCTGGTAGAGTTCCTGGTCAAGGCCGGTGTAAGGATCCACGGCGCAGGCACAAACCGCATAGTCATAGAGGGAGTAAAGGAGCTTCGGCCCGTTGATTGCCAAATCATACCCGACAGGATAGAGGCCGGCACACTCATGATTGCAGGCGCCATTACAAACGGGGATGTGGTTATAGAGAACATGAGACCAGACCACTTAAGCGCCGCAATGGACCGGCTGAGAGAGATTGGTGTGAACGTCACTGAGGGGGCTAATAACTGTAGAGTAAGGGGTGGACGTCTGAGGGCCTCGGTCATCACCACCTTACCTTACCCTGGTCTACCGACAGACCTGCAGCCTCAGTTCATGTCCCTACTCAGTATTGCAGAAGGAACCAGTATAATCACCGAGAAGGTTTTTCCCGACAGGTTCATGCACATAGCGGAACTGAACCGGATGGGGGCAAATATACAGAAAGAGGGCCCTAGCGCCATCGTGCACGGGGTCTCCCATCTGTCCGGGACACAGGTTGCACCCTCCGACCTGAGGGCCGCTGCCAGCCTCCTCCTGGCAGGGCTTACGGCACGCGGCACTACAGAGATGCGCGACGTCTTCCACCTGGACCGAGGCTATGAACGCCTCGAGGAACGGCTAAAGGGGCTGGGAGCAAACGTCAGGCGTGAGACGGTGTAGTAAACATAAATGTAGGGTGCGTCCTGACGCACCTTACAGGGTACAACAAAGGCAGACGAAATGGAAGTCTTGTTCACTGATAATGTAACAAAGAATCTACTCGATGTTTTAAAACCACAGCTGTCT
>JBHICS010000102.1:0-5096 GCA_046759685.1 Candidatus Brocadiales bacterium
TGGATTTTTTTCTTGACCTTTATTTTGGTATAATGTAGAAATTTAAGATTTGCTAGTCTTTAAAGTGAACAAAGCCATCTTACGGAAATGGGGTGAATACCTGGTATGGCAAAGGTTGTGATTACTGGTGATGAATCGGTTAGGGAGGCCCTAAGGCGGTTTAAGAAGATTTGCGATAAAGAAGGCATAATAAACCAGTCCAAGCGTAATGCATACTATGAGAAGCCATCTGACAGGCGGCGAAGGGAGGAGAGCCGAAGGGTAAAGAACATAAAGAGGGCCCAGTACAAGGTGGGCTGGGGCCAATAATTTCTTCTGAAAATGGGACCGGTGACGGTGACCGCTTTAAGGTAGGGGCATCCGCCTGAGGCGGACAACGTGCCCTTACAATGATGTTATCTCTACTGTGCCTTACTCACGTCCAACAGTACCTTTAACACACCCTTCTTAGAGGCGAATCTAAGTGCCTCGACCCCCTGATCTAGCCCATATGTTCCAGAGATAAGTGATTCTACGTGGATTTTGTCCTGTTTCAGGGCCTCTATGGCCTTGGGGAAGGGTCCACATCTTGAACCAATAATGCTTATCTCATTGACTACCAGTGGCGTAAGGTCGGTATTTAGGGCCTTATTGTGTGCAAATGTACTCTTTAGGACGATAGTGCCTGCGGGTCTAGTTAGTCTAATAGCCATCTCAAGGCCTGCTGGTGAGCCTGTACAATCAACAACATAATCAAATTTTTTACTGCTATCCTCTGATAATTCTCCCATAACGACGGTTCTTATACCCCTCTTTGATAGAATACCAAGCTTCTCAGGGTGCTTTCCAACCGCAACCAGCTGACAATCTGTGAGTGACAGTACCTGGGCTACAAGAAGTCCAAGCCTGCCATCGCCCAGGACGGCGACCTCTGCCTCAGGCCCGAGGGCAACCTGCCAGCCCTTCTTCCGTGGTAGCTGTTGAACCTGTTCTGGTATCCGGAATGCGGCAGCTAATGGTTCGACGAATACCCCCTTTGTGTCGTCAATCTCTTGAGGAAGTTCATGTAAGTTCTTGATGGGCAAGGTGAGATAGTCGGCAAATGCGCCGTCCCTTCCGGCGATACCAAGGACGGTACGGTTCGGACAGTGGTTACCTAAGCCCCTTTTACAATGCTCGCATCGGCGGCAAGGACAGTTAACCTCACCTACAACGCGTTTTCCAATCCATTCCCCAGCAGCTGCATCCTCCACCACACCAGTGAATTCATGTCCCAAGACACCGTGGAATGACATATAGCCTTGTGTAATCTCTATATCCGTCGAACATATTCCCGCCTTGAGTACCTTTATCAGGGCCTCATCCCCTTTTATTTGGGGTATAGGGTAGTTCTTTGCTAACTGTGGTTTTTCTTTATTTATGAGTGCTCGCATTGGGAGGTTAGTGTGTGGTGTATAATTATGAGCCCTTTGAAAAACCCTGCATAATTGCCATTCTGAGGGAGTGAAACAACCGAAGAATCTATAGGCTCGACAGCCACACAGTTTTGTCAAATTAAGATGTGGGTCTATCTATCTTACCTGCCGAAGTTCTTTGGGGACATTGATTCGCTTGCCTTGCCACGGCACCCTGGGCGCATCTCCCCAGAGGAGTTCTAGGTCGTAGAAGGCCCTTGATTCTTTGTCAAATAGGTGGATTATTACCTCACAACAATCTAGCAATATCCATCTGGCGTCGCTATAGCCTTCTACACCCAGTCCCTTTATATTAAGGGCTTCGATTTGTTTGTTTATCTCATCTACAATGGCCTGGAGTTGTCGCTTGTTGAGGCCGCTACATATCACGAAGTAGTCTGTGAAGAAGGTCAGTTCATGCAGGTCTAGAATGACGATGTCTTCTGCCTTCTTCTCATCGGCAATCTGGGCACATAGGATTGCCAGGTCTTTAGGTGCTAACGTTTTTGGTATTCCTCCTCAAAGACAGTGGTTAACAGTCTCCCTATTATTACTGCAGGTGTAGAAGGGCTCCTACCATTGGAGAGTAGTTTACCACAACCCCAGCAAAGACTACAGAGACAATTGCCATAAGTTTCAATAGAATATTTAATGACGGCCCGGAGGTGTCCTTGAACGGGTCGCCAACCGTGTCGCCCGCTACCGCGGCCTTATGTGCATCTGAACCCTTGCCACCGAATGCGCCCCTTTCAATATATTTCTTGGCGTTGTCCCAGGCACCGCCCGCATTGGCCATAAATATGGCAAGCAGAAAACCCGTTGAGAGAGAACCTGTCAACAGGCCCATGGTCCCTGCAGGGCCCAGTACCAAACCCACAGTTATAGGGATAAGGATGGCCAGAAATGCCGGCAATATCATTTCTCTCTGGGCACTGCGGGTACTTATTGCCACACAGGATGCATAATCGGGCTTTGCCTTGCCCTCCATTATACCTGCTATCTCCCTGAACTGCCTCCTTACCTCCTCGACCATCTCTACCGCCGCCCTGCCAACCGCCCTCAGTGTTAAGGCGCAGAATACGAAGGTGGTCATTGACCCAAGGATTATTCCCACCAGTACCTTTGGGTTCATAAGTGTTACGTTATAATATGCCATAAATTCGGCTATAGTGGCTGTGTGTACAGACACTGTGCGGCCAGGAAGCTCAATTGCCTCCGTGCCTCCCCTCTCCAGTGCGATATGTATCTGCCCGACGTAGGCGGCGAGCAGGGCAAGGGCAGTGAGGGCTGCCGAACCTATGGCGAAACCCTTTCCGGTGGCAGCGGTGGTATTACCCAAGATGTCCAAGAGGTCTGTCCTCTCCCTTACATGGGGAGGCTGATGGCTCATCTCGGCATTGCCACCGGCATTATCTGCTACAGGGCCATATGCGTCTGTCGCCAATGTTATCCCCAGTGTGGACAGCATACCAACAGCGGCTATTCCTACGCCGTAGAGACCCAGGGCAGTATCTGAAAAGCCTCCGGCGAATGCGAAGCTCAGGAGAATGCCTGTTGCTACGGTGAGTCCGGCCATGGCCGTAGAGAGCATTCCCGTGGCTATGCCGCCAAGGATGACTGTGGCAGGCCCTGTAACCGCCTGGCTTGCTATCTCTCTGGTGGGTGGGTACGCTTCCGAGGTGTAATACTCGGTGATTCGGCCTATTGTGATACCCACCAGAATCCCGGCTGCAATAGAACCCCACAGGCCCATGTGGTCGGGCATTAGTGTATATATCAGTACACCGGAAAGTATAAGGATAAGGGCAGAGCTGAGATTTACCCCTCGACCAAAGGCTTGCAGGAGGGCCTTCTGAGAGGCGTCCTCAGATGTCTTTACCACAGAGAAGCCTAATATGGAGAGTATAACGCCGAGTCCCGCCACAGACATGGGCAGCACTACTGCCTTTATGCCTAGTCCTGCCGCTACCCCCACGGCGTTTGAGGCAAGGATAGACCCATAGTATGACTCATAGAGGTCTGCACCCATGCCGGCGACGTCCCCAACGTTGTCCCCAACGTTGTCTGCTATTGTCGCGGGATTTCTTGGGTCATCCTCTGGTATGTTTGCCTCAACCTTTCCAACCAAGTCGGCCCCTACGTCGGCGGCCTTGGTGTATATTCCACCCCCAACCCTGGCGAAAAGTGCTTGCGAGCTTGCACCCATGCCGAAGCAGAGCATGCTTAGGACGATGTGTTCCAAGGATAGGTTTGTAAAGTGGCGAAGGACAAAGAACCATAGAGAGAGGTCTAAGAGCGCCAGCCCTACCACCACCAAACCCATTACGGCACCGCTGTGGAGCGCTACCTGAAGCCCCCTGTTTAGTGATTGCTTTGCTGCCTCTGCAGTGCGCGAGCTGGCCTGGGTCGCTATCCTCATCCCCAGAAAGCCTGCCAGCCCTGACAGGATCCCTGCGGTAAGAAAGCCAAAGGGCGCAAGCTTTGACTGTATCCCTAATCCGAAGGCCAGCAGCGACAAAACGATTGCGATAATAATGAAGAAAATGCTTACTATCTTGTATTGTTGCCGTAGATAGGCATAGGCACCTTCTCTTACGTGTTCAGCTATCTCTACCATAAGGCTGTCGCCAGCAGGCGCGCGCATTACGTCTCCGTAGAATTTCGCCGCAAATAAGAGGCCCAAGATGGCACCTATTGGTGCGAGATACCATAGTCTAGGGATTTCCTCGACAACCGGCTGTGTAGATGCTTCGCTGCCGTAGACGACACCGAAGATGTTTACTCCTACTAGTGCTAAGACAAGAACAATAAAACTCTTAGATAGCTGCATCTTTGTGTTCTTTCCTCTCATGTAACCCTTGGCTAAGCCATGTCCTACAGGGGTATACAATTTTTTAAAAGAAAATGTAATAAATTCTATTGCATTTTACAGAATTCTCTGCTTTATTGGCCGTTTAATTAGTACAGGAAGTGCGGAACAAAGCTTAGCATTTAAACAGAATGCAAGTAGGAAGTCAATATATAAAGGGGGTGGTTCAGGAAATGAAACGCTTTCGATTCATTATTCCGAAGTATCCTTATTTTAACATTTACAGTAGGGTAAAAATGCCTCCGAGGGGTGCCGTCAGCGTAGCTACGGCTGTGGCAAAGACTGGGAACTACAAGGTAGAGATAATAGATGAGAATAATTTTACTGGTGGTTTAGACCACAGGGTAATACAGCAGGAGACCCCTGCCGACTTTGTGGGTATCTACGGAGGGCTTACCTCCACCATCCCCAGGGTGTACGAAGTGGCCTCTTTCTATCAATTGGAGGGGATACCTACTCTCGCCGGTGGTAATCATATTAATGCCATGACAGAGGAGGCATTGACCTCTGGGGTTGATATAGCGATAAATGGTGAGGGAGAATTTGCAGTACCGGAGGCGTTGGATGCCCTGTCTAACGGCGGCGATATTAGTGCAGTACCAGGGCTAACCCTTATGAAGGACGGGCGCGTAGTTACCACACCGATGAGGCTGCCCATACAGGACCTGGACACCGTACCCATCCCCGACATGAGCCTAATCCGCGACCTCCAGACGCCCATGCAATTCGTCCCACTTGGCAGGACGAGGGGCTGCGACTTCCTATGCGAGTTTTGTGCCGTAAGCCAGCACCTG
>JBHICS010000103.1:0-5071 GCA_046759685.1 Candidatus Brocadiales bacterium
AATGATATACGTTTTGCGCTTTTGGGGGGGACATCCATCCAGGCGCCTGCGCTTCTTCGTGCCTATGTGTGACATTGTATAGCCCTTCCTAGTTTGGCGGGGGGGTTGATGATACTGCATTTTTGGCGCGTGAGGAAGGACGGATTCTCTGGACAGCTGTAAGGACGTAGGAAGGAGAGAGAAAATATGGCCAATGTAGAGGCTCCTGCAAAGGAAGCAGAGCCAAAAAAGAAGCCTGCGCCGGAGAAGGTACACACCTGGCCAAATCTGGTGGCCAAGGAATTCCTGTGTGCCTTGCTCTTTATGGTTATCATCTTCCTTTATAGTTTTTATATAGACGCTCCATTGAGAGAACTGGCCAACCCCGGAGAACCTGAGAACCCTGCAAAGGCCCCTTGGTACTTCCTCGGTCTCCAGGAGGTGTTGGTGTACTTTGACCCCTGGTTTGCCGGAGTTGTCCTGCCTACGTTCATAATTCTGGGCCTGATGGTTATACCTTACATTGACCCTAATCCCAAGGGTAGCGGTTATTATACATTCGCTGAAAGGAAGTTTTCAGTATCCATATTTACCTTTGGTTTCATATATTGGTATGTCCTCATTATTATCGGTGTTTATTGTAGGGGTCCTTTCTGGGCTTGGTTCTGGCCATGGGAGCAGTGGACCCTGGACTTCCCCACCCCGCCTCCCCTATGGAGCCCTCACTGGGCCATAGGTTCATTGTTGCTTTTGGCGTTCTTTGGTGGTGGTATGTACTATCCTGCCAAGAGGTGGAGGAGCTGGTATGAGGAGATCGGTCTTGTAAAGTACAGTATCACCATGTTCCTCCTACTGGTTATGATAGGCACTATCGTAAAGATTGGACTGAGGCTTGGCTTGAATATGAAATACGTTTTACAAACACCTTGGATTAACATCTAGTATGGAAGTAGAGGGTTAAATGAAGCGTAAATTATTCCTATTATTTAGCATCCTTTTTCTCTGGTCTTCGTATCTTTGGCTAAAGGAGGAGATTAGCCCTGCGTGGATGGAGTACCAGAGGGTCTATTATGCGCAGCAACTGGAGCTGGCCGAGAAGCAGCTTGAAGCAGCTACGGATGAGAAGGAAATAGAGAAATTAAAGGAGCAAATCGCCAAGTTCCAGAACCCGAAATATGAGATAAAGCAAATACTGCTGAAAGGCACCGCCACCTGGGCGCAGCAAAGAAACGGAGACAAGGTTGACAGATGTCTAACCTGTCATATGGACGAAAGAAAGCTTGGTGAGTCACACCGTATAGTAAAGGATTTCCCGTTTGACGTTTACGGTTGCACGGTTTGTCACAAAGGAGAGGGAAGGGCACTTACAAGGGAGACAGCTCATCACGGCATGCTTCCCCACAGGCGACAGATGCAGCAGAGGTTAGAAAACTCAGACGCGATCTTTGCGCTGTGGCTTGAGTTTACCGAGCTTTCCCCGGAAGAAACTGACCCCAATCTTAACGTTGTCTGGGGGAACTTCAGGCATCTAACCGTAACGGGCGAGCACTCAATATTCACAGGTAGCAAGAAGTGTTTGCGCTGCCATGCTGGACTTACTGCACCCCACGTAGAGCGCTGGAAACGGACAAAGTTCACAAGCTTCGAGAGGGTAAGTAGGGCACCTGATTTTGTTGAAGGTGATGAAGAATACAGGAAACTGTGTTACAAGTGCCACACCACCGGATATAACAAAAGGACCGGGCGGTATGAAGAGGGTGGTGTGACTTGTGAGGCATGTCATGGCCCAGGAGAGCTATATAGCTACTTTATGGACGTTGGCAAGGCGCTGGAGGGACAAAAGATTGCCCGCGTTAACAGCCCCTACAATGTCTGTTTTGATTGTCACATAAGCCGGCGGCACGAGATGAGGCCGAAGTACTTCAGGGACCGGGATATGTCTGAGAATTGGTGGTTTACCAAATATTCCAATCTGTTGACAGAGTCGGAAAGCATTAGTCCTTCCGAGGCTTGGCTGAGGGAGTAACATGCAGATTAAATACGGATGTTTAATAGGAGATGTATTCATGAGATTTATAAGACCTTTTGGAGCATTATTGATTTTGTCCCTACTCCTTGGGCTACCAGGCGGAGGCCTTATGGCATCGGAGGAAACGTCAAAGGAGGAGGCCAAGGCTGCTGAGCCTGCACCCTATGCAGCACCTGCACAGCCCCCGCAGGCTGGAGAGGAGCTTAGGGAGCTCTATGATAACGAGACCCTTAAGAAGTGGTATGAGGAGCATGTCGGCCTCGAGAAGGGCAGCGGGCCGTGGATGGACTTTTATAAGCCACCGGCCATGCACATGTATTGGATGCCAACGAGGCACTACGTAAAGCCCGATGGTACCTATTACGACCAGCTTTTGGAGAAGTATAAAGCGGATGAGTGCGTCAAGTGTCACGAGGAGGTGAGCCCCGGTCTTGTTAACGACTGGAGGGACTCAACCCACGCCAATCCCAAGAAGAACGACTACTTTACTGCCAAGACCAAGGAAATAGAGAAGCGAGTAAATCAAGAGCTGAAGGAGGTAGACTGTAGCTGGTGTCATGGGAAGGACCATAAGGAGCTCCATATGCCTTCCTCCAAGCACTGCGGTCAGTGCCACGTTCAGCAGGTAAACGAATTTTTATCAGAAAAGGATTATGGCAGGCCGAACCATCCACAGACTACTGAGGCCAACGTCATAACCCCGTGGTACCCTGAGTTGTACAGGATGGGTATCGGGCAGTTGCAGTTTGGCTGCGACTACTGTCATGGCGCATCTGAGAAGTGTGATATATGCCACACAAGACATGCCTTCCGTGCCTCCGAGGGTAGAAAACCTGAGGCCTGTATGAGTTGTCATATGGGCTATGACCACCCCGATGCAGAGTCCTATGGTGAGTCCAAGATGGGCTACATCTATCATATGGAAGGGCATGAATGGAACTTTGATAAGCCCCTCTCAGAGGTGGTTCCTGGCGAGGATTACCGTACCCCAACCTGTCAGTTCTGCCACATGTATTCTGTTGACGGGAAATACACCCATAACACCGTGTCAAAGGGCATCTGGCGTATGGGCACCGTGCCCCCTAAAGGGATGGAGTTCAAGTCGTCGCTTAAGGACTATCCCTACGGGATAAAGCTCCCGCCCCTCGACTATAAGCTGGACATATATGGCCCAGAGAGCAAGAAGAAGAGGGAGAAGTGGATAGAGGTTTGCGCTAACTGTCATAGCCCCCGTTGGGGCAGACTGTATCTGGAAAACCTGGATGACGTTATGTTCCAGGTGTGGGGCCTACAAGATAGGGCGCAAAAGGTTATTGAGGACGTGATTGCCGCTGGCGCCCTCGACCCAGGCCCTGAGGACAGGGACATATTCCCGCTGGGCGATGTGGTTGCAGACGCCCTTGGACCAGGATTGCTTGGTGAACCGGTGTACAACGCCATTAAGCAAACAGAAGGTAAGCTCCCTGTGCTGGGACCCATACTGGGTGTCTATGGCGTGTTCTATCCCGGAAAGTACAACCCCTCTAAGATAGAGAGGTGGTACACAGACATGTGGTTTGGTGACAAGGCGTTTTTATACAAAGGAACTGCCCATGTACAGCAGGATATTTCCTGGTGGTACGGTTCCTCCAAGGTCTTCGAGAAAATCTCTTATATTGAGAGTGAGGCACGTCGCCTAATGAGGGCCAAGGACACAGACCGTCTCCTCAAGGAGAAGGGCAGGTTTAAGAGCATGCCTTCGCTAGGCCTCATCTTAGCCGGTCTTGTCGGCGTGGTATTTGGCGCCGGTGTCGTCATGAGGAGGAAGCAGAAGTAAGAGCTCCTCTTGAAGGCTAATCTGAACGAACAAAAAGCCCCAGGCAGAAATGCCTGGGGCTTTTTTTATTGTAGCTGTGAAGCAGGGTTGTATACCTGTGGATGACTTCAAGTTTAGCCCTATGTGATAATTTGTCCAGCAGAGGTAGGTGCGGCAACAAATATTGCTTTAATCGGGACATATATGATAGGATGCCAGTATCGTGGAAAGAATAGGAACTGTACAGGTATACACAGGCGACGGGAAGGGTAAGACTACGGCCGCTGTGGGGCAGGCCATACGCGCTCTGGGGCACGGGCACAGGGTACTGGTAGTCCAGTTTCTCAAGGGAAGGCAAAGCGGCGAGGTGGCCGTGCTCGAGGCTATGGAGAACGTCACCGTTGAGCGTTATGGCTCCTCCCGATTTGTATGCGGCAACCCCACCCCGGAGGACGTAGAGCTTGCTAAGAAGGGTTTTGGGAAGGCGAGAGAGGCGGCACTGTCCGGGCAGTACGACCTTGTAATCCTCGACGAGATAAATTTACTTGTTGATTATAAAATGCTGGACGTTAATCAAGTGGTACAGCTTATAAAGGAAAGGCCGAAAGGGGTGGAACTCATATTAACAGGACGCAATGCCCATCCACAGGTGATTGAGGCGGCAGATCTTGTAAGCGAGGTAAGGGCCGTAAAGCATTACTATGAGAAGGGCATTAGTGCGAGACCCGGGGTTGAGTACTGATAGGGATATAGAGAAGGTAGCCTCTATCATAGAGGAGTCGCAGAACATCGTATCGCTTACCGGTGCGGGTATCAGCACCTCAGCCGGCATCCCCGACTTTCGCAGCCCGGACGAGGGCCTTTGGCAGAAAGACCCCTCCAAGATGATGCTCTTTACAGACGTCGGCTTTGCCAGCGACCCGAAGGGTTTCTACGAATTTGGCAGAGAACTCCTTCCAAGATTTCAGGGTGCGCAACCTACCTTGACTCACCGTTTCCTCTCGTGGCTTGAGGGAGAGGAGAAAGGACTAAAATGCGTCATTACCCAGAACATAGACGGGCTCCATCAAAAGGCGGGCACAAAGAATGTAATAGAGGTACACGGTAGCTTGAGCACCGGAAGTTGCACCAACAATATGTGCGCAAAGAACTTCACCCTGGAAGAGATGGTAGAGAGGATGGAAGGGGAGCTTCCACCTCTATGTCCCGACTGCCATGCGTTGATTAGGCCCAATGTAGTCCTATTTGGAGAGGCCCTTCCCGAGAAG
>JBHICS010000104.1:0-5054 GCA_046759685.1 Candidatus Brocadiales bacterium
GGGTCTTCTCTTGTTAATGTATTGTACATACTGGACGAACCAAGTATTGGCCTTCATCCGAGGGATACAGATAGACTTACAGTCACACTCAAGCGTCTGAGAGACCTGGGCAATACTATTGTGGTGGTCGAGCACGATAGAGACATCATAAACTCGGCGGACCAACTGATAGACTTGGGGCCAGGTGCCGGAGAAAATGGGGGACGCATCGTCTACCAAGGTACTATAGATAGCCTCCCAAAGAGAAACGGCTCACTTACTGGTGAATACCTGCTGGGCAGAAAAACCATTACCATGCCCCAAAGCAGGAGGAGACCAACCGGCAAAACAATCGTTCTAAAGGGGGCATGCCAAAACAATCTGAAGAAGATAGACGTAACCTTTCCGCTAAATGTGTTTGCCTGTGTGACGGGAGTATCAGGTTCGGGAAAGAGTACGCTGGTCGAGGACACCCTGTATGGAACCTTAAAGAAGAGGTTGGGTGGGTACCGTGGAACAGTGGGAAAACACCAAGATATTACCGGCGTGGGTAATATTAGCGAAGTTATGTTGGTAGACCAGTCGCCAATAGGACGAACACCCAGGTCAAACCCTATTACATACCTTAAGACGTTTGACGAGATACGGAGGCTCTTTGCGTCGACAAGGGAGGCGAGAATAAGGAACTTAACACCTAGCGCCTTTTCCTTTAATGTTGCTGGTGGCAGGTGTGACAACTGTCAAGGAGAGGGGTATCGCAAGGTGGACATGCAGTTCCTAGCCGACGTCTTTGTCACGTGTGAAAAATGTCGCGGCAGACGATTCCGCAGGGACGTGCTAGATATAAGATACAGGCACAAGAACATCTATGATGTGCTAGAGATGACGGTTGAGGAGGCAAAGAAATTCTTCGAGGATTCGACCCCCATAGTCAAGGCCCTGCGTTGCCTGGAGGACACGGGCCTAGGATACCTTCGTCTTGGTCAGCCCGCAACCACACTTTCTGGCGGAGAGGCACAAAGACTAAAACTGGCCAGCTTTTTGGCACAGAGGGGACGCGAGGATATACTGTTCCTTTTCGATGAACCTACCACCGGGCTACACTTTGACGATATAAAAAAGCTACTTGACTGCTTTCAGAGGTTGATTCTTGAAGGGCACTCGGTAATTGTCATTGAACACAATCTTGATGTGATAAAATGTGCAGACCACATTATAGACCTCGGTCCGGAGGGTGGAGAGAGGGGAGGTTACATTGTCGGTACGGGTACTCCAGAGGAGATTACTCGGTTAAGGAATTCCTATACAGGAAAACACCTAAAAAAATACTTAAAGAAATAAATCCACAATATACGTCCGCCTAGTACCTACCTGGCGACAACACAGAGAGAAGCAATCTTTACGCCAACTACACAAATTACTCATCACATATGTAAATATTGCAAGGAAAAGCCAGTACCTCATAAAAGAACTTATTCGGTAAGATATAATTTTTGTTGAACTTAGGAAAATAAAATAATATAATATGTTCGTTAAAAAAGTATAATAATACAAGTTGGGGGCCGATACCTGCCATAAGAAGCAGTGTTACCACCACTTGTTTGACCAAATAAACAACCTCTTTTGCTAGATTATGTGCGACAACTGCTTATCAAATTATCGTTTGGGAGAATTTTTTGATAGACAACATTTTGGCGAATTTTGGCTATGAGTATTTCCATAACAGAAAAATTGGGACACCTCAGGGCAGAAAAGGGCTGGAACAGGTCGGAGGCAGCTCGCCAGTCAGAGATTCCCATCTCTACCTACCAAGCCTATGAGAAGCTAAACAGGAAACCAAAGGGTGAAGCAGCCATCAAGATAGCAAGGGCATTTGGTGTGACAGTAGATTACTTACTGGATGATAGTAAGGGCTATCCACCCGGACCACTTGACCGTGCGTCCTACACCAAGCCCAGAAAGCTGACCACTCAGGAGGGTGAGGCAATCGACCTCTCCCCACTCACGGAAGATTTCAGGAGATACTTCCAGGCTCATCCTGATAAGCTCATAGGTCTCGCTCAGAAGGACATTGAGGAGCTTTCATCTATCAGAGGCTATGGTGGTGCTCCTTCAGATCCAGAGTACTGGATCACCAGGCATATAGAAGAGAATAATGCCCTAGATAGGTGCAAGCATATTCTGGTTGGCCCCAACCGCGCACTTCTTTTGTCTATCCTTGAGTCCTTCGATAAGAGCCAATAAATTAAAGCCTATCCCTTCCTGCTTATGGGCGCTTAACGCTCATGCTAGAACTAACAGAATGGCATGACATCGTTACGCTGGTCGAAGACGAAGCGAGGGCACTTCTGGAGAAACTCCATATCAGAAAACCACCAGTAGATGCCTTCGTGTTGGCCAAGGCCCTGGACCTCACTGTTCATATAGACACAAACCTCAGTACCAGGGGCTATAGTAGAAAGAGATGGGGCATAGAAACTGTCACGGTCGGTAGTAAGAACCCCGCAAAGTCGGAAAGGAAACATTTCACTATAGCCCATGAGATCGGTGAGATGCTGCTCGCAGGCAAGGTCAAACAGAGCCTCCTTGAAGATGCAAGCAACCATATGGCCGTCTCGTTGCTCCTGCCAAGGGATCGGTTTCATAAAGACGCTGATGCCTTGGAATTTGACCTATTGGCGCTGAAGAA
This sequence comes from Candidatus Brocadiales bacterium, assembly GCA_046759685.1. Classification (GTDB taxonomy): domain Bacteria; phylum Planctomycetota; class Brocadiia; order Brocadiales; family Bathyanammoxibiaceae; genus JBHICS01. The sequence continues at coordinate 2,669 of JBHICS010000104.1, forward strand.
GCGCTATTCTACGGTCAGTCATGAAGTGATTGCTTACCGCATGTTAGATTTTAAATCCCTTATAATAACCATCTTCGATAACAGTAAGCTTTACAGAAGAAAGAGCTCCTACCCAAACCGCCTCAGGCGGATTAAGCATATATCTCCATTGGAGATGGAGTGCATGGAGGCGGTCAGCGATAGGGCAGAACAGGTGCTACTAAAGGATGACGAGAAGAGCGTTACCGGCTGGCCCATATTCAGGGACAACTGGAAACGGGTAATATTGAAGACAGAGTTGAAAGATGTTATTTCTGACTGAGTTTACGGACCCTGCAGGCTATTAGACAAGGCGAATCAAACAGACCTGTCAAGGCCGTCAAGATGGTTGCCTCTAGCTGGCGTCCAATACCCACGGCATATGACGGGAAAGAGGTTACACCTTCATATGCCTGGGCTATATTCACGGCCTTATTACTTCTCTCCCATAATATTTATTAGGTAGCGGCGCTCGCGTTTTCGGTTGTCAAAGTCTAGTAGCACTATCTGCTGCCACGTGCCCAATTGCAGCTCTCCGTCCGTGAAAGGCACAGTAAGGGAGGGGCCGAGAAATGCGGCACGTATGTGGGAAAAGCCGTTTCCATCATTCCAGCGCTCATTATGTTTGTAGGCCATATCCTTCGGAATAAGCCTTTCCAGGGCACTCGAGAGGTCGCATACAACACCATCCTCAAACTCTATGGTGGTCACTGCGGCCGTCGAGCCCGGTATGAAAACCGTTACCACACCAGAAGTTATGTCTGAGGCCTTTACCGCTTCCTGCACCTCAGAGGTGATGTTTCGGCAGTCTGTATCGCCGTTTGTTTTTATCTCCTTTGAAATACTAACGATAGACATATTGCTCCTTACGTAACTTTGGGTTTTTTCAGACACTTACGCAAAGATAACACCAAGCGTTATGTATTGCAAGCATATTTAGGATGCGTGCAATGTACAGCGTTATAAAGAAAATACACCCTTGACAATGAGAAATATGGTTTGCTATTATTCCGTTTCGGCTTGCTATCGTTGGATCCCTGCCATTTTTCTGCGTAGCCTTGAGGAGGGTATATTTGAGAAGGAGAGTCCCCGTATGCTCAGCCTTGGTATAGACATTGGCTCCCTATCAACAGATGCCGTACTGATGAACGAGAAGAGGGAGGTTGTTGCATCTGAGGTAATTGCAACAGGTGCAAGCAGCAAGAAGGCTGCAGATAAGATATGGGAAAGCATCCTTGAGACCACAAGGCTTTCTGAAAATAACATAGATTATGTGGTTGCCACGGGTTACGGAAGGATACGTGTCCCCTTCGCAAGGGAGGTGGTAACGGAGATAACGTGCCACGGAAAGGGCGCACATTACTTCTTCCCCCATGTAAGGACCGTCATCGATATCGGCGGACAGGACTCAAAGGTTATCAAGGTGGACCCCAACGGCAACGTCCTTGACTTTGTGATGAACGACAAATGTGCTGCCGGGACGGGCAGGTTCCTTGAGGTAATGGCGAGGACATTGGAGATAGACCTTGACGAGATGGGCCCCTTGTCGCTGGAGGGCAGTGGCCAGCTTTCTATAAGCAGTCTATGTACAGTCTTTGCAGAGTCAGAGGTCGTCTCCCTTATCGGTGCCGACAACAAGGTGCCGGACATCTGCCGCGCACTCCACATGGCCATAGCCAAGAGGATTGCTGCACAGGCCAGACGAGTCGGCGTAGAGGAACTGGTGGTGATGAGCGGTGGTGTGGCAAAGAACGTGGGCATGGTTAAGGAGCTCGAGAAGCTCTTAAGTACAAGACTCCGCATAGCAGATGAGCCCCAGATAATAGGGGCCGTAGGGGCTGCGCTTATAGGCCTGGACGCCATTGGGAAACAGAAGGCAAGCACTGCGGCAGATTCACAAACTGCGCCTGCGCAGTCTCAGGTAAAAAAGGGCCAAAATATCCAGAACGTCCAGAACATAGAACCTTCCCTTGAAGACGACAGCCTCCCCAAGATAGGCTATCTCTGCACATACACACCTATAGAGATAATACGCGCTGCGGGCTTTCACCCGGTGAGGGTAAGGGGCCTGGAGGGCTGTGAAGGGGGGGCGGAAGAGCACCTCTGCACCAACCTATGCCCTTACATTAAGGCCGTTATGGAGGAAAAACTCTCGGGAGCCCTGGAGGGCCTTGAGGGAATGGTCTTTGTAAACTCCTGCGACGGGATGAGGAGGCTATACGATGCCTGGCGGGCCATAGACGGGGACAGGAAGTTCAACTACATCCTCGACCTACCCAAGACCAACGATGATGCCGCTGTCGAGTACTTCGCCGTGCTGATAGAAGGCTTTAAAGAGAAACTAGAGACCCATTCCAAACGGAGCATC
>JBHICS010000105.1:0-5047 GCA_046759685.1 Candidatus Brocadiales bacterium
CCCTGCCTCGTTTGACACCAAGAAACTGGACTGGCTTGCAGGTCAGTATATGCGCCAGAAGGGTCTTGATGAACTCACAGAGCTAGCCATGCCATATCTACAGGATGCATCTCTACTACCCAGTGAGAAAGGACGCATTGACCTTGACAGGGTTAAAAGGATTGTTGGAGCCACTAGACCAGGCCTCCCCTGCCTATCACGGATGGTAAAAGAGGCTGACTTTTTTTTCAAAAGACCTATAATAGATGAAGACAAAAAAAGCGCCCTCTTTTCAGATAATGCACAGAAAATAACATCAAAGGTGTTGGACTATCTCAGCAGACGCAAGTCCGTCTCTCCCGAAGACTTAAAGGAGCTGATAACCACGTTATCCGAGGACATGAATTTAACGAAAAAGGACGTTATGATGACACTTAGACTTGCCCTTAGCGGCAGGTCACACGGCCCTGAGCTATATAGTGTGATTTCCATCTTGGGTGTAGATGAGTCGGTGGAGAGGCTTAAGAAGGTGCAACTGATTAAATCCAACAAGGACTAAAAATGACCCTGAAGATATACAACACACTTACCAGAGAGAAGTCTGAGTTCAAGCCATTGCACCCGGGCATGGTGGGTATCTACGTATGTGGCCCCACGGTCTATGACCATCCCCACCTGGGACACGCTAAGAGCTACGTCAGCTTTGACGTCATCGTCCGCTATCTCAGATACCTAAAGTATAAGGTACGTTACGTCCAGAACATTACAGACGTAGGTCACCTGACCGATAACGCCGACGAGGGCGAGGACAAGATAGAGGAACGGGCACGGCTTGAGCGCGTAGAGCCCATGGAACTGGTAGAAAAATACATGAAGAGCTACTTCGAAGATATGGACGCCCTTAATGTACTAAGGGCGGATATAGCTCCAAGGGCCACCGGGCATATACCGGAACAGATAGAGTTGATAGAAAAACTCATAGAAAAAGGGGTTGCATATGAGGTGGGTGGCTCGGTGTATTTCGATGTCAACAAATTCCAGCCATATGGGAAACTCTCCGGTAGACGGCTTGAGGAACTCCAGACATCCGTGCGGATAGAACCCAATCCAGACAAACACTACCCCCTGGATTTTGCCCTGTGGAAGAAGGCCCAACCAAACCATATCATGCGGTGGAAAAGCCCATGGGGATACGGCTTTCCGGGGTGGCACCTAGAGTGCTCGGCTATGTCTATGAAATATCTCGGCGAGACCTTTGACATCCATGGTGGTGGGCTTGAGAACGTATTCCCCCATCACGAGTGTGAGATAGCACAGAGCGAGGCGGCCAACGAAAAATCCTTTGTAAGATGCTGGATACACAACAATATGGTCACCGTGGGCGGACAAAAGATGGGCAAGTCTCTTGGTAACTTTGTCACCCTCAAGGGGGCCTTTGCCGTGCACAATCCCCAGGTGGTACGGTTTTTCATACTCAACTCGCATTACCGCAGCCCATTGGATTATACCGACGAGGCCCTGAACGCCGCTGCCAACGGCCTCGAGCACCTGCTCATACCGACAATGGCGGTAAGGGAGCGCCTCAGACACGCCAAAGATAAACCGCCGGAAGAAACCATACTAAAGAAGATAGAAGAACACAGAAGGCGATTCCTTGAGGCCATGGACGACGACTTTAACACCGCAGAGGCCCTAGGAGTCCTTTTCCAATTCTCCAAGGAGGTTAACATCATCCTCAGCTCAGGGCAGGAGATAAGCCTCAAGGCACTCCAAGAGATTGATTTCTTATACTACACCTTTGGAGGCGAGATACTAGGTATAGTTACAGACACGCCTCAGCCGATGGCCGGAAAGGACGAAAAGGGGGATGCCCTAATAAGCCTGCTGGTGGATACTAGAGAAGGGCTGCGCCGTGCTAAACAGTGGCAACTGGCGGATGAAATCAGAAATAAACTCGGCGAGCTGGGTGTCATCCTGGAAGACAAGCCCGAAGGTCCAAAGTGGAGAAGGAAGCTGTAAAAGCCAGCATGGTATGTCTGACGTAACACAAAGATATATGCGCCTCTGGCGAAAATCTATGTAGGGGCACGTTGCAACGTGCTCCTACTCCCTCAGAATGACATTTGTGCTGGGTTTTTCATAGGTCACATAACCCACCCATGAACCTACCCGTTGATGCCGGATACAAAAAAGGCAATAACAAGAAGGTTATCTACCTGGACCAGAACTTCATAAGCGCCATCGCCAAGGTTCAACTGGGACAGATAAAGGATAAGAGGTTTTCTGCTATTTATGAGACACTGGCCGCCTTATTAGAGGAAGGCAAGATAATTGTCCCTGAATCCACCTTCCATACCATTGAGTCGGAGTGGGCCAGCGGGATTATCAAGACAAAGGCGCTGGAGGTATTAAAAAGCCTGTCCAGGGAGGTGGGCGTTAAGGACTGGCGAGACATATTAGACCTGCAGATGGGTAGGGCCTTGGAAGGCTTCTTCAGCAAGGCCCCCGTCTCACCCTCCAGGCAAGAGGCCTTTTGCAAAACCCTTACAGATACATCTTTCGCTCTCTCAGCAACACCACGGATAAAGGAGTTCTCTATATTATCTTCAAGAAGGTGGAAGGCCATTCGTGAAGAATTTCTCGACAAATCGTGGAAACCGCTCCCACAAGAGACACTGAAGCTCTTCAAGACAGAGAGGGAAGGAGAAAGACGTGCTTTGGTCTGCGACTATTTCCAGCAACCCTGCCCCCGGGGATACATATCTAACTATATAATGGATGCCTATTGTGTAAACAGAAACCCTTCTAAGATTATTATAGCCAGATATCGGGAATTTGACCCTGATTTCAGGCGTTTTGGGGAGTTTTTGGATTCTGACGAGCTGAAGGATGTTCCCTTCGTAGATATAGCCTCTTCCCTGAATGCGGCCGTCATTGCCTATGAAGTGGCGAGGAGTCCGCAGGCGGGGGATTTCTACGACGTATTGATAATAGGAACGGTCTTGCCCTATTGCGATGCCCTGGCCACCGACAACTTCATGAAATCACTGCTCGTGGCCCGCCTGGGGCTGGACAAAAGATACGCCGTCGACGTCTTTTCCAAAAAAGACGATGAGATAGACCGATTCCTGGGTTACCTGGAGAGACTTACTTCCCAGCGGCGCTGACGAAGGCCATCTCCTTCTTCGGTACTTTCTCCCAGTCTGCCAGGAATTTCTTTACGCCGTCGTCGGTGAGAGGATGCTGTACCAGTTTATTGAAGACATCAAATGGTATAGTGGCCACGTCGGCACCCATAAGTGCCGCATCGCGCACGTGCATGGGGTGGCGTATGCTGGCTACGATAATCTGGGTCTTGTACCCGTAATTATCATAAATAGTGCGTATCTCGTCTACCAGGGCCATCCCGTTCTGTCCCCTATCGTCCAGTCGTCCCACAAAGGGGCTTATATAGGTTGCCCCTGCCTTTGCCGCAAGAAGGGCCTGATTCGGCGAGAAGCACAGGGTCACATTGATCTTTATCCCTTCCTCCGTCAGTTGTTTTGTGGCCTTTAAACCATCTTTGGTACATGGCAGTTTTACCACCGCGTTGTCGGCCACCCTGGCAAGCCCCCTTGCCTCCTCAATCATGTCATCTGCCTTTAGGCTGACCGCCTCAAGGCTTACCGGGCCATCAACAATGGTACATATCTCCTCAACCACCTCCATGAACGGCCTGCCGGTCTTCGAAACAAGCGTAGGGTTAGTGGTTACACCGTCCAGGATGCCGAGGCTGTGCGCCTCTCTTATCTCTTTTACATCCGCAGTGTCTATGAAAAATTTCATCTCTTGCCTCTCCTATATAATATCTATTTACATAGATTGAATATCAGATTTTCAAGGATAATCTTATTATTCCCGGTGCTGACCTTTCCCGACATGTCAGCCTCCAGCAGAAATCGGTAGTCCCTCTCGAGGTCTTCCTCGGAGAACAGTTTGGTTTGCTCCACCAGGTCATCTACATATCTTCTTGGAACACCAAGGCTATATGTAAGCGCCTCCCTATCTCCACCGCCGTCCAGGATACGCCTTGCACGCCAGAGCCTCTTGATTTGCCACGTGAGTGGTGGGATAGTCTTTACTATCTCGTCACCAGACCTTGTAGACCTTAAAAACTGACCGAGAATCTTCAGGGCCTTCGGGAAATCCTTTCTGGCTACCGCACCTGTCAGCTCAAAGACATCACGCATGCGGTCTGTGCCAACCAATCCCTCTACGTCATCGGGCCTTATCTCACGGCGCTTACCCACCGATATGGCAAGCTTCTCTATATGGCCGGCCAGTAGAGACAGATTATTACCTACATTCTCCGCCAAAATATTGCAGGCGTCAAGGGTTATTTGCTTACCATAGGACCTTGCCCTGCCCATCATCCAGGCCGGAAGTTGCTCGTCCTGAACCTTTTTGCACGCGATTGTGCCCCCTACCCTATTCAGTTTATTAAAGAAGGAGGTGCGTCTATCCAGGTCACCACAAACGAGCACCAAATAACCAAATGGGGAGGGCGACTCCATATACTCCTTTAGTCGGTCACGGCTGCGAGACACCAGTTTATCCGCTCCGTAAACCACTACCAACCTCTTACCCTCGGAACCAAAAAATGGTACTGTCTCCAGTTCTTCCACAACGGCAGGAAAGGAAGTCTCTGCCCCCTCCATCTCTATAAGGGAGACCCCGGCCTCCTCATTCCTCAGGACGCGAGACCTTATTAACGAAACCACCTCATGTACAAAGAATTCCTCCCCCCCATAAACCGCATATACGGGTAGGAGTTTGGCCTTTTCAAATGATTCCTTAAATCGCAGGAAATTCACCACACTGCCCTGAGCCTGAAAAACTATCCCTTCCTAAAACCTCTCTACTCTCCAAAATAATATTGAAACCTTAAACGAATGAACTCGTTCTCCACTTCAGGGGGAAATCTATCGATAAGAGCCGTCTCAATGGCCCCCTTAACAATAGCGGCTAATACCGAATTTCCTGCGGCGTCAACGACATTTAAATCACTCACAAGCCCGGTAGGATAAAT
>JBHICS010000106.1:0-5016 GCA_046759685.1 Candidatus Brocadiales bacterium
GGCAGTAACGGGTCCCAAAGGCCACCTGCCCAAGAGGGGTGAAAAGCCGGAGGCAAAGTGGGCGCATGATTATCATACGGCGGAAGACGTCCCCATCTGGGCCCAGGGCCCTGGCGCGGAGGCCGTTAGCGGGCACATGGACAACACCGAGGTGTTTGAACTGATGAGGGGCGCCCTTGAAGCTACCACCACCGAAAGACCTTGACTCATGGGGTGCTTTTTGTTAGGTATTATTTGCAATTAAAACTGGTGATATGTGGCGGTCGAACCGTGCCAGAGGCAGGCCCCTGAGTAAATCAGGGGCAGGTCTGTCGTGCCAAAGACAGATTCGTCATTATTTGGGCGAGCCTTCGGTATGACTTGCTCGATGCAATGTGAGAGCTCTGAAGAAGGTTCAAGATGTCATTCCTGTGAAAGCAGGAATCTAGATTCCGTGTCAAGCACGGAATGACATATCCGCATCAGGTGCGGAATGACATATGCTGTGAGACCTTTGGCATGGGGAGTAGTGTAACGGAACCGTAGGGGCAGGTCTTGCGCCTGCCCAATTATAGTAAAACAGGTTGGGGAATAGTGTAACGGTAGCACGACAGACTCTGGATCTGTTTGTCTAGGTTCGAATCCTAGTTCCCCAGCCAATCTCCACTTTTCACACCTTGAGCTATCACATAAAGGGCGTTCTATAGGTAGGACAAACACTTACGCCATCCCAGGTCGAGTTCGATTGTACAATTTTTAAAAGGGTAACCTTTTAAAACCGTTATGTCAAATCACGCCACAGACAAAGAGAGTCTCCACCCTTTTCCAGGGCACGGTTGAGGGCTGTTTCTGCACAATGTATCAGGTCTAATGGAGAATTGACGTTCCTGTCTGAGACGTTGGATATGCCCATACTCATGACTAGTTTCTTTGGAGAGGCTTTTGTGAACACACTGCGGATTCTCTGGCATACATTAGTGGCTCTCTCGGCGTCTTCCATGGGTAACAGCACGATAAGGAACTGTCCTTCTTTGTAGTGTGTTATGATGTCCGAACTTCTTAACACTTTTGAAAGGAGCTCCAACGACTCGTCCTTTGTGATACCAGGAGAATCTGCGCCCTGTTTTCTATTAGCGCTCTCTAATCCACGTATGCGCAACATGATGCATGATAGGCGTAGTCTGTGTCTCTTCGCAAGGTCAAAATCAGCTCTAAGTAAGCCTTCTAGAAGATTTGAGAAACGAATTTTCATCCAAACACCGTAACATTTTTAGACACCGCTTTGATGTAAACAGAAAATAGCTACACGAAGCAGAATCGTGGAGTGATTTTCTTACGAATCTACCCGCTCCTCAAAACATTCCCCCTAATTTATGCCCTCCGTTGCGGAAGGCTTTGGAAGAAATTTACCACTTTTCTAACAGATGTCAAGCTATAAGTTCTTTAGACTCGAGGGGCTACTCTCCAGGGGGAGGGGGCAAGTGTTTGATTCTATTAAGAGTTGTGGGGAGTAACTCCCTCCATGACCCCTGCCTATTTAAGGGTGTTTGCTTGACAGTGACAATGGTAGGGGGTGTGGTCGTAAAGGGGTACTGCCTTGTATAAACACATATTCCCAAGTAGCAGATTCCAGTATTACAATAGTTGCGAAACTTGCCCTGGAAGGCCTGCCACACTAATCCTCCAGTGCTTCGACTAATAAATCTGAAGGGTTTACCATAAGTTGGTTAAGCAATGTGCGTCCCACATAGAGTTTGACTGTAAGGTTCTTGAATAGAATAGCACACTAAGGCGCGGATTTTGCTCTAAGCTCCTGCCACTTGACATCATTGTCCTGAAGCTCCTTCAAGGCATTTGCCGTGTCCTTAGTCGCCTCAGTCAGGTTTTCAACAGCCATACCTGGGAGCTCGTCTTTGAGCGAGTCAATAAAGTCATGGAAATCGGTAAGCGACGATTTTTCCTGGTACGTCAAAGCTAAATCTATCCAAGATCTTATCTCAGGACCTGATTTAACCTGTGCTAAGGCAATCTCTTTGTAAGCCCGCAATCGCCAGACATCGCCGGCTTTAATCCAATAAGCCGTTTCCATGGCCCCTGCAATATCACCTGCCGAGGCCTGAGCAGTGGCGATATCTTTATAGACCCGCGCTTCCCCCCCATCTTCTGTAATACGTTCGGCGACCTTCTTGGCCATGGTAATATATTGGCGAGCACCGGCCGCGTCACCCGCCTTGGCTTGTGCTTTGGCTATATTACAGTAAGCGTCAGGCTTATAACTATCACCTTTAATTCTTGAGGCTGTCTCCTTAGCCCCAGCTATGTCACCTGCCCCAGCCTGCGCAGTGACGAGATGCCAATAATACCAGTCATTATCTTGACCATCCGAAAGACGTGAGGCGGCCTCTTTTGCCAGTGCAATGGACTCACGAGCACCAGTAACATCGCCCACCTGAACTTGTACAACGGCAATCTCTGAGTAGGCTTGTACCTTGTCATTATCGTATGTGACACTTAGGGCCGTCTCCTTCGCTCCAACTATGTCACCCGTTTGCGCCTGGTCGACGGCAATATACGCATACGTCGTGGACTTTGAACGATCACGCGTAATCTTGGCCGCAACGGTTTCCTTGGCCTTTGATATGAGCCCCTTACCTGCCAGACCTTGAGCAATCCAGCTATAAACCTGTGTCTTCCAAATTTCGTCTCTCAACCTCTCAGCCATCTCCCAGGCCCCAGCCATATCGCCCGTTCTGGCCTTGGCAGTGGCTATACGATTATATGCAATATCTCTCACTTCAGAGTCTTGAATGCGGGAGGCAGCATCCTTGGCTTTATCAAGCGACCTGCGAGCACCGGCAGTATCACCCGCCGTTGCCTGTGCCTCGGCGATATTGCTGTAAGCATAGGACTTATATGTCTCTTCACCGAGCTGCGCGACAGTTTCGCTGGCGTTACGGATCAGCGTTTGGATAGCCGATTCAGTCTTGACTTCGAGTTCAAGGATTTTTGCACGTACCTGCTCGGCGTTAGCGGCATTTGGAGCTGCGGCCAGATAGGCCCTGAACCAGGCAATGGCCAGCAGGTCACGACCTCCGGCCTTGTCACTTGCCGCACCAAGGTAGAATAATACCTCTGGAGACTCAGGCGCTGCTCTCTGTGCCTCGCTAAAATACGTTACCGCTAGCTCCCACTGCTGTTGCTTCACCGCCGCCAGCCCACGCAGGAAGGGAGCCTGGGCCTCAGTGGGTAAGGAGGAACCGATATACTGGGCCGAGGTAAAATTCGCTGGCAAACCCACAAAGAACAGGAGCCCGGTTAAAATGAGCCGAGCAGATAAAGAACTTTTGTTGTTATATATTAAATCCTTCATGGGCAAGCCTCTTAATTTTGAAGGGCTTTGAGACCGCTGTAAAACTTACCCGATACTATGTGCCAGAGGCACATACCCTGTGATACTGCGTTCACTGGCAGGCCACCAAAGCGTTTGTGGTGCTGACCGTTGAGGTGCCTTCAAGAGAGCGTCAATATCAGACTCTACTGTCTGGTTGCTGGCTGAGGAGCACCTTAGGGGGGCACCGCTTCACTTTCCTTGCCCTTCTTAAGAAGGCCCTTAAAAAAGCCCTTAAAAATGCCCTTAAACTTCTCCCATTTAGATTCCTTTTCGGCGGGGCCTTCAAAAATATAGCTTGAGTTTGGCGTAAGAATTATCTTGTTCTTGCCGTCTTCAAAGGTAATCTCGGCAGAGCTATCGGGCCCTGCACGTACTTCATCGCCTGTCCGCAACCGGGATAAGTCTTCGACAGGGACCCACCCATCGGGTGTTTTTCTTTCTACCGTACCCTTGACGAATTTGATGACCGCCGTAGGAGACTCTGGAGGGGGAACCTCTTTAAATCGTGGTGGAGTTGGGCTGGGCAATTTCTGCCACTTCTGGGAAGAAGCTTGCTCCTTGTCTGGGGTAGCTGGGCTGTAGGGCTTAAGCTTATGGGGCTTCTTCAAACCTTCAACATCGCTGCGAGTGACAAGTGGACGCGTCTCTATCTTTTCAGAATCGACAACCGGCGGTTCCTGGACGGTAGCTACACCGGAGATTGTGGAGGAATTAAAATTCGATATCAGGTCATTCGTCGATACAGAGGTGCCAAGCCCCTTGCCCAAATCACCAGGAGAGCCTGAAGAGCTCGGGGTGCCCAACTCCGCTATAAGATTATCCAGCATCTTATCAACCTTCGTTTTGGACTCTTCAAGCTGTTGCTTACGGATTCGTCTTGCCTCTTCCTCGGCCTGCCGTTTCTTTTGCTGTTCGGCTTCTCTTAGATTGCTCTCGACGTTTTCATGGTACGCATGTTCCAGCGCTTCTCTGAAGTACCTTATGGCGTTGTTCCAATCTCTATTGTTATAGTATTCAATACCTTTTGCGTTAGCCTTTTCTCGTTTGGCATGTCGGAGATTCCTTAGTACAACCTCTGTCGGCCAATGTTTTAGCGATTCTTCATAACTTTTTATGGCATTGTCCCAATCTTTTTTATCATAGTATTCATTACCTCTCTTGTAGGCTTCATCTGCCTGATTCCACCGTCTATGCTGTTCGAGTCCCTGAGGTGATGGTCGTGACGGCAGTCTGTAGCTAGACGAGCCAGATGAAGAGGATCGGCGCGCGCAAGAAGCCTCGTGGGCTCTACGTAGAGCTTCCACTCTTGCTTCGTCACCAGGAGCAGCCTCTGCGTATATCCAACCACAATACGGACAGCTATCTGCAAAAATGCTCTCGACAGGCATACATACTGCTAATGCAACGATAAATGAGCTCAGCCATATAAACCTCAGAGAGATTTCTTGCACCTTCTGCTTTATGGCTTTTTTTGTTATTACTATCTTTTTGATGTCGTCTTTCATGTTTCGCTATGTTCGAGGGCCTTTTTAATGGTTGGTACCTGCTCCTCCCCCACCGCCTGATACTTGGTCCGTAGGCAAAGTATGGCGCGGGCCATTCGTTTCCTCAGAAAGTCAAGACTTTGATTATATATGTACCAAGTA
>JBHICS010000107.1:0-4964 GCA_046759685.1 Candidatus Brocadiales bacterium
AATCCGCGACCTCCAGACGCCCATGCAATTCGTCCCACTTGGCAGGACGAGGGGGTGTAACTTTGTGTGTGAGTTTTGCGCCGTGAACCAGCACCTGGGCAGGACAAGGTCTAGCTCCCCTGGTTATGTGATGGAGGAAATCATAAAGGCTGTAGAGAAGGGCGACAGGGTTTTCTTCGTAACGGATGACAATTTTGCCGAGGACAGGGACCGTACGGCTGAACTGTGTGAGTACATTGCAGAGTATAAGCGGAAGAAGAGAGAGAAACTATATTTTGTCGTACAGGTACGGGCCGATGTTGCCAGGGATGAGAGGTTGCTTAAACTGATGAGAGCCGCTGATGTAGAAGGCTTGTGCATCGGCTATGAGTCACCTATTGAGGAAGACCTCAAGAATATGAAAAAAGGTCTAAATATACAGAAACTGAATGAGTACACCCAGACGCTCAAACGTTACGGCTTTTTTATACATGGTATGTTCATCCTGGGCTATCCCACTTTTAAGGATTCACGTAGTAAAATGAAGATGTCCATACGAGAGAGGGCGGATAGGTTCTGGGAATTTATAAACAGGAATAAAATCGATACAGTACAGATTGTCAAGCCCGTCCCGCTGCCGGGGACTATTCTTGCCAGAAAGTTGCAGGAGGAGAACCGGCTATTTCCTCTGAGGTTGGTCGATTACACTAAATACGATGGTAATTGGCTGTGCTTTGAGCCGGATGCCGGTATAGACCCCAAGGAGTTCATGTATGAGACGGAAAGGCTTTTGAGGAGATTCTACAGCGTCGGTTCGCTGTCGAAACTTCTTTACCAGACACCATTATATCCCATGGAACTAACCTGTCGCGTCATTAGCAGGCTGCTTCCAATACTTACGAATCCTACCGAGAGGCATGATGTACGATCCCTCAATGCATTTATACAGAAGAGTTTTGGAGAGTGTAAGAGGGAGGCAGATAGGAAGTTCCGCAATGCAAAGTTGAGGGTGGGCGGCAGGATAATGTTGGAAAAGTGGAAGAGAGATTTTCAGAAGGAGAAGTTTTACAATACGATAGATAAGGCGAGGGTGTTTATTAAGCAGGCTGCGAAGATTGCTGGAAGCTCTGCGATGGTAAAGTGTGCTGAATAGCTGTAATTAAATTGAGGGGTTAGGGAACTCACCATTTCTACCCTAGCCCCCCATAGATCATGCCCTGCTGTCCTTGGAACAAAGCTCTTATTTGCCTCGTCCACGATACCAATATATTCCAGCGGCAACGACTACTATTACCACCACAGCGATGATGGTTTTCGACGTTAAGAGCCCACCACCCCCTCCTCCTTCGGCGGCAGCGAGTACCCACATCAAGCTATCCATATTTAGGCCCATCGCATTTCTCCTTTCTTAATATACTCTGTTGAACCTACGACAACCGACAGCCTAAAAACCATTTATTCCTTGAACACGCGGCTCTCTGCAAAAGAGGGCGATACGGCCTTAAAGCCTTAGCCGGCCTTTTTCCCTCTGTACCAGTAGCCTATCCCTATGCCGATTAGGAAGAGGATAGGAAGTGCGTATATGTGAGGTACAAGTGGCATGCCCTTCTTGCCTTCAGCTGCGGCAATTACCCACATTAGCAGGTCCGTAAACGCCATAAAAAAACTCCTCCTTTCAGTGCAACTTATTCACCTTATCTAAACGAATAATACTTTTTACAGATTTAAATGGGAAAGTCAAGAATTTTCCTTATCTTTCCCTTATCTCTTCTACTCTTTTGCGGGCCCAGTTGGACCGTTCTCCATTTAGTTCGATATAATTCTCAAATGCCTCGATTGCGCCCAGTTCGTCGTCTAGATGTAAGTCATATAGTAGGCCGAGGTTATAGTATGCGTTGGCATATTCAGGGTCTGCCTTTATGGCCCGCAGGTAAGCTAGTTCCGCCTCGTTGTATCTGGTGTTTTTAGTGTAAAGCCATCCTAGATTGTTATATGCCTGTCGCAGTTCTTCTTTCGGCCCATGCTTTCTCTGCATCTTTGTTATCTGTTCATAAATGGGTATAGCTTTGTCGTATTGTGAGGATTTTATTAAGGCCCTTCCAAGATGTAGATAGAGTGTCACATCTTCTGTTGCTATCTCTGTCGCAGAGGTGTAGACCTCTATTGCTGCGGCGTAATCACCCTTTGAGTAGAGGTCATCACCGAGCTTTATGAGTTTTTCCACCGTCTTTTTCGGGGCAGGCCCAACATCTGCCTTCTTTTTCTTGTCGTATGTTTTTTCCTTCCTAAGCTGAGCCAGTTCTTCCGGGAGTGACTTTCCCTCCTCCTCAAGTCTCTCTCCCAGGGTCAGCAATAGTCTTTCCAAGTGTTTTGTGCGTTTCTGCTCCTTGGCAAGTTGGTTCAAGGCCTCCTTGTATTTTCTCGAGCTTTCTTCGCGTTTTCTCTTTTCTTCCTTTAGTTCTTCTTTTAATTTGCCAACGTCGCTCTTGCCACAGCCATAGGGGGAGAGCGAAAGGAGCATTAGAAAGACGGTGGTTATGATTAGGGGTATTCCGTTTTTGTTAAACGTCATGTTTGAGGTCAAGATTCCTTATTGTCCTGGAAGCAAACTGATAGTGGCGAAGGATGTGGTGAATAAAGCCTGGTTGTATGTGAACAGTCTAACGACAAGGCCTTTTATTGTACGCAGCAGCACGTGATGGTTCTTGTGACTCCCTCAATGGTACGTATCTTTGTCAGTACCAAGTCACCAAGGCTTTGCAAATCGGCGGTCTCTACAACCACAACAATGTCGTGTGGGCCGGAGACGGCTTCAGCAGAACAAACGCCGCTTATGGATTTGAGGCTGGCCAGGATATTGGTGGTCCTGACGGAAGATGTGTCTATCAAGATATAAGCCTTTACAGGCATATATTGCACCTCTTAAGCATATACCTTATATGCAGGCCCATTTACCTCTGACCGTGGACGGGTGCAAGCTCCGAAAGATGTTGGAGCCTTTTTACCATGTTAGGGTGTGTACTGAATATCTCCATCATTCGGTCGGCCGCACTGATCTTTACCCTTCCGGTGCGGATGTCCTCAAGTTCTCCACGGTCAATGGTGCCGCTCAAGTCCGCATCCAACTGCCTCAGGTCGCTTATCTCCTTTTTTGCCTTTGAAGGGTCATTGGCAAAGAAGGCCTTGTAACCCTCGCATTGATGCAGTGTTGCCTTTGAAACCTTCGCACTTCCATACACAAGCTTGTATAGTGCTGTCGCCATGTCATGGGGTGCGTTGCCCAGCCTTACACTCCCCAGGTCAGCATGGTACTCCCTTATTCGTGAACCATAGAGTACTAAAAGGTTTGTGATAAAATAGAGAACAAAGGCCGCAAGACCAATAATAACAGACTGGCCTCCCCTCCTGTCGCCCCCACCAAACCACATGAAGTGAAACGCCACGTACCAAAGAACCATTGGCACAAGGGAAAGCATTGTAATAACAACCATGTCTCTGTGCTTGAGATGCGATATTTCATGGCCCAAGACGGCGCGTAGCTCGTCCTTACTGAGAAGACGCACGATGGGCTCCGTTACACACACGCGGCCGTCACTCCCCCATCTTCCGAAGGCAAAGGCGTTTGGTAACTGTAAAGAAGAGATGCCTACACGGGGTTTATGAATGCGTGCCGCACGGGCCAGGTCTTCGACCATGCGGTGTAGTTCCGGCTGCTGCGCCTCCGTCACGTATCTAACACCCATAGACATCTCTACCATCTTTGGGCCCAGAAAATATTGAATAATAAGCATTACCGCAGCGATGCCACCGTAGGCCAAAAAGTGTTGAACCCCTATGGCAAAAGCAATCCCTATTATAATACCGTACAGCACACCAAACATTAGCGCTATAAGGAGATAGAGGCGAAAACTTAGCCACATACTTTGTAGTCCCCTTTACTTAAATTAAATCTTAGAAGTTCTGTTGCCTGCCGTAATGAACTATATCAAGGGGGGATGTTACTGTCAACTCCTAAATGAACGTATCCCTGCCTGTGCGTGTGTTAGTTTAATCTTTGACCGCATCTGTGCCGGCTGATAGGATGTGCCATCAGGGGGTGCATGTGGCAGGACCGTGTCAGAACTATTCGCATTATGAGATGATGAGATAGAACGTTAGAGAGGCCATATGAGGATATCAACATGAAGAGGAAGCAGGTTAGTCTGTCAACGGGCATTGCCCTCTTAGTTCTGGTTATATCTACCATGACACTGGGCGTGCTCTGGTCAGAGTTTAGGATAGAGGTCTTTCAGTTTCATCGTGCTTCTGCCTTTACTACAGTTGCATTGGCCATCTTCCATGCTGCCTATAACCTAAAGCCATACTTTGCAAGGCCCAAGCGCAGGGTGTGGCCTCGTGCCGAGTTGCGATAAGTGTCTACGCGGAAAGCATATATGTGTGTTTTACCTGCAGGGAAACCTGTTGACAGTCTAGTTCAGGTAGTGTATACTCCGTCCCTTTTGAAGGACTCAAAGGCTACTTTTCTTAGAATCTGCTTAATTGGGAAAGGACTCTGCGGTGAATAATGAGGGTACAATATACGTGGCTTACTGGACGCATACCCCGGAGAATTGCCCTGGCAAGAATAAGGAGGGGGCAAAAATGCTTGGCGATTTTTGGGCAAACCGTGAAGCTGCTGCCAAGAAGGGGATAAAAATTCTCGGTGCCTATGTCACTGTGACAGAGCATGATTATTATATTATTGTTCAGGCCAAAGACTATGCCTCTGTGGTGGAGTTCTTTTTGCCTCTTGTGCCCACCCAGACGGGCTCCTTCAGGCCTGTTCTGCCTATGGAGGAGTGGTTAAAGATGAACCTGCCAAAGTAGGGCTGAATGCTTACCATTAGCAGCCCTTGGGCTGGCATGTGACAAATGGTGTAAAAGTCATGGGACGGGCGATTAGCTCAATTGGCTAGAGCGCTTGCCTTACAAGCAAGAGGTCACTG
>JBHICS010000108.1:0-4947 GCA_046759685.1 Candidatus Brocadiales bacterium
AATCTCGTGGAGAAGTATTTCGGTGACATTCCCGCCCAGCCACCCATTCCGGAGGTAAAGACGGTAGAACCTGAGCAGATAGGTGAGCGCAGGGTGTACGTGGAGTACGATGCAAACCCCATGTTTACCGTCGCCTATCATAAACCGGAGATAACGCATCCTGACCAATACGTCTTTGAAGTCATACAGAACCTCCTTTCCAACGGCAGGACTTCCCGCCTGTATAAGACGTTGATAGAAGAAAAACGGATGGCAGTAATGGCAAGGAGCTATGCCGGAGGGTCGAAGTATCCCGACCTGTTTTTTGCCTTCGCTACCCCCAGGTTTCCACACACAGCCGAGGATGTGGAACAGGTGGTGTACGAGGAGCTGGATAGACTAAAAAATGAACCCCCTTCGGATTGGGAGCTTCAGAAGATAAAAAACCAGCTTGAGGCCAGTTTCATCCGTGGCTTGGAATCTAACTCGGGCCTCGCCGACGAGATAGGCTATTACGAGGCCATAGCTGGCGACTGGCGCTACATAAACACTGCCGTAGAAAGGATAAAGGCTGTGACCGCAGATGATGTTATGAGGGTGGCAAAGAAGTATTTCACCAGAAAGAACCGCACTGTGGCCATATTGGTTAAGAAGAAGGAAGGGGCGTAGAGATGAGGAAAAAAGGTTTCTGGAGCATTCTGGTCATAGCCCTTGTCTTGTCATTCGCTGTCAGCGATTGCATATACGCCCAGCATGGGATGCCGAGGAAGGGTGCAGCCCTTGCAAAGCCCCAGTCCAAGGGTGCGGAGATAGTCTCAAAGCTCAAGTACAAGCCACTGGAGTTTACACCACCCAAGGTAGAGCGCAGGGAGCTCTCTAACGGCATGATTCTTTACCTACTTGAGGACCACGAACTCCCGCTGGTAAACATAACCGCAGCGATTAGAACAGGCTCTATCTATGAGCCCGAAGAAAAGACTGGTCTGGCGTCTCTCGTCGGCCATGTGATGCGCTCGGGAGGGACGCTGACCCAGAGTGCCGAGAAGATTAATGAGGAACTCGAGTACATCGCAGCTTCGGTAGAGACGAGCATCGGCAGGGAGTCAGGCTCTGCCGGTCTCTCTGTGCTGACAAAGGACCTGGATAAGGCACTTGAGATCTTTGCGGACGTTTTGATGAACCCTACATTTCCAGAGGACAAGATAAAAAAGAGAAAGGATGAGATCCTCGAATCCATAAGGAGAGAGAACGACAATCCAGGCCAGATAGTATTCAGGGAATTTCGCAAGCTCCTCTATAAGCCACATCCTTACGGCCGGAAGGTAGATGGCTATACCGAGACCATTGGCAATATCACCAGGGACGACATGGTAGCCTTCCACAAAAAGTATTTCTATCCGAACAACGTGATTATGGGCATTGCCGGTGACTTTAATACACAGGAGATGATCCAGAAACTTGAAAAGGTATTCAACGGGTGGAAGAAAGAGGAAATAGACTTTCCTGAGGTTCCAGGGGTAGAAAGCAAGATGGCACGTTCCGTTAACTATGTGCACAAGGACATAGAGCAGTCCAATATCCTGCTTGGTCATATAGGGATTGAGAGGACAAACCCTGACTACTTCCCCGTCAGGATAATGAACTTCATCCTGGGTGGCGGGAGCTTTACGGCCAGGATACCGAAAAAGGTAAGGGACGAGGAGGGGCTTGCATACTCCGTCTATAGCGCATTTCATACCCCAAGAGACCTTGGATTTTTCTTTGTCTCGTGTCAGACCAAGGCTGAATCCACCGCAAAGGCCATATCACTCATATTGGAAGAGGTTCAAAGGATAAAGCAGACACCTGTGGATGACGATGAGCTTAAGGGCGCTAAGGACACATTTACAAACCAGTTTATCTTTCTCTTTACCTCCAGTGCCGCCGTCGTAAGCCATAAGGTGGATATTGAATACAAGGGCCTACCCCTTGATTACCTCGAAACCTACGTGGAAAACATCCTGGCCGTTACCAAAGAGGACGTGCTGCGGGTGGCTCAGGAGTATCTTCATCCAGATAAAAACACACTCCTAGTGGTGGGAGATGAGGGAAGGTTTGACCGGCCCTTAAGCGACTTTGGGGAGGTCAATACAATAGAGTTAAAACAGGAAGAAGCCGTACCACACCTCTAAGGATTCCTATTTTTGAGGCAGTCCACACACACCATCGCCAGCGAGGGTTACTTCAAAGGCTACGGGTGGGTCGGGCTCGGCTTTATACTGACGGCCGAGTCAGCATTGGTCCTGCAGAGCCAATACCCCTTGGCTAAATCAGTAAGCATATGGACTACGCCCCTCTGCTGGTGGGGCTATATACTCTTTGTGGATGCTCTCATCTTCAAGCTCAAGGGCAACTCGCTCATCAGTACAAGAAGGAACGAGTTTCTTTTACAACTTCCTCTTTCAATAGTATTCTGGCTGGTTTTCGAGGTATATAACCTGCACCTTCAGAACTGGGAGTATCATGGCCTCCCGGAGAATCCCATAATATGTGGTCTAGGGCTAGGCCTGTCCTTCGCCACCATCATGCCGGGGATGTTCCAGACAGCAGAACTACTCAGTACCCTTAGAATATTCCAGGGGTTTAAGATATCCAAGCTCCAGGTGACGAACAGGATAATATACGGCGGTGTAGTACTTGGGTTTCTTTTTGTGATGGTACCTCTCCTAGTAAGCCAGCATCACGCACGCTATCTCTTTGTATTTGTGTGGATGGGTTTTGTGATACTCCTGGACCCTATAGTGTACTCAAGCGGTGGGGAATCGCTGCTCGGGGACTTAAAAAAGGGGCTTCTGGAGAGGATCCTCTGCCTTTTTGTGGCAGGTTACCTCTGCGGTTTCCTCTGGGAATTCTGGAACTATTGGGCCGCAGCAAAGTGGGTCTACACTGCCCCTTTTACACCAAATGTAAGAATCTTCGAGATGCCCTTAGCAGGTTTTCTCGGCTTTGGACCCTTTGCCTGGGAGTATTTTGCCATGTATAATTTTGTAAGGCTGTTTGGCAGGCGTAATGCAAGCCAGGGCTGAGCTTTTAAGGCGTTAGAAAGCGTTAGGCTGCAACAGTCCACCAGGACCTAGTTCAAGGTGTTCACTATCTTAGAAGCAGGAGGGCAAGATATGACTTTTGTTCCTGATTTTAGTCTTGAGGGTGCTAAAGCAAAGACTCTGAGGCAGGGTGACATCCTTTTTTATGAGGGTAGTATCGCAGAGGAGATGTACTACGTAAAAAGTGGCACGCTGACAATAACCAAACGTGTGCTCGACAAGAGCATAAAATTGGGGGAGGTGAGTGCCGGGGAGTTTATTAGTGAACGCGCAATACTTGGTGAAGGACTTCCCCGTGCTGCAACGGCCGAGGCATACACTGATTGCGAGGTGTTCATGATAGATAAGAAACAGTGCAAGAAGTATGGAGAAGCCCTTCCCCCATTCGTACGGAAGATGCTGGAGAAAATGGCTACCAGACTTCACCAGACAAACGAGATGGTCGTAAAGATGGCCCGTACACAGGGGATGGTAAAGGACTTGGTCATGCGGATGCAACTCCTTGAAAATTCCGTGATACAGAGCATCGAACACCCAGGGCCGGTCTAACCATGCGACTTTGCAGATTACTGCTTATTAGCCTTTTGGTTTTGTGTGCCCTCACCACAAAGGGTTTTTGTGGTGAAGGCCACAGAGCAAAATGGACCTGTATCATTTACCTGGCAGGTGACAACTTTCTTGACTGGTTCACCGTCCAGAACCTCGAAGAGATGAGAAGGGCGGGCTCCAGCTACGACGTCCGGGTGGTAGTGCTGGCAGACAGGACGGACAAACGCGGCCACCTGTTCGAAGTGCGAAAGGGCTATCTGGTTGGCTTACCCTTGGAGGAAATAAGGCCCGACTGGAAGGATAAGGAAATTAATACGGGAGACCCCAGGACCCTTTCCGCATTTGCCTCGTGGGCCGTTGAGAACCTGCCGGCAGAGAATTATTTCATCCTTCTGGGAGGCTACGGTGAGGGATGGACGGGGCTACTACACGACTTTGATGACGGCACGGGCACGGTGGACATCCTTAGCCTCGATGAAATGGAAGTAGCCCTGGCCGATATTGCAAAGAGCATAAAGAAGACCAATGGTAAGGACAGTATAGACATACTCGGGTTAGATAGCTGTTATATGGGCATGGTTGAGGTCTTGTATCAAATAGGTGACAGTGCCAGATATGTAATCGTTTCTGAGAACGAGGAGGCCCTTGACGGCTGGCCGTATGATGAGGTGATTGGGGCCTTTGTTCGGGGCCCCGACCGACCCGCATGGCAGCTCGCCTCTTCCGTAGTAGATGCATACGTAGAGACCGTCCAGGGCGAGAGGGCGGACAAGATAAATAACATCCTGACCGCATCGCTGATTGATATGAGGGGCTTTAAAAGACTAATACCCCTACTGGAGGCATTAGCGCTTGAGCTAAGTGATTTGTTGCCTCTTGAGATAAAGGACATATTCGAGGTGGACCGACTCACTAATACGTTTACTGTCAGCGCCCATATAGCCGGCCGTTACGTGCCGTACAGTGTGCACTACGACCTTGGGGATTTTCTCACGGCACTGATGGTTAAGTTTAAAAGATACCCTTCCATATTTGCAAAGGCTCAAGACATTAGGAAGGCCTTGGCCGAGGCGGTTATAAGGGAGAGACATCAGGATTTGGTTTACCGTAAGCTCTCGCTGGGTGGTCTTACCATTTACTCGTTGGGTGCAGAATTGGAGGCCTACAGCAAACTGCCGTTCTCGCGGAGGACCCACTGGAACAACTTTGTGGAGGCCAAACTAAAACCCTTGGAAAAGGCCGCGGGGAAGGGCGGGTAAAATTATTGTTTTGATTCCCAACTACCTCAGCACTGCCCCCAATTCCTTGCCAAGCCTTTCTGTCGCCAGCTTCTGCA
>JBHICS010000109.1:0-4942 GCA_046759685.1 Candidatus Brocadiales bacterium
AAAGCGATGCCTACATGGTAGGAGGTTTAGGTTTTTCAGCCTTAGTGCCATCGGGTGGAAAGGTACTGTTGCGAACATGGTTATGTTTATTTTGGGGTCCATTGTAAGCCTCTTTAGGTGTTTATGGACTCTGAATGGTCTAAAGCCAGATGCCGTGTTTGGGCTGGGCGGATACTCGTCACTGGCTCCTGTGTTGAGCGCATTTATCCTTAGGGTGCCTGTGATATTGCTTGAACAGAATGTGATACCCGGTAAGGCAAACCGGTGTCTATCTAGGTTTGCCGACCTGGTGTTGTGTCACTGGCCTTCGCCATCAGCATCGGCATATTTTAGAGATATGAACGGGCTCCACTTCACGGGTACGCCGTTGAGGAAGGAGCTTCTTGGTCATGAGAGGGATAGGGCAGCTAAGTTATTTGGGCTTTCACCAGACAAAACCACATTACTTGTGTTGGGAGGAAGCCAAGGGGCGGCGGCGATAAATAGGGCGGTGATTGGGTGCCTGCCTAAGCTTATGGAGAGGCGCCATAACATACAGATAATCCATTGTACTGGTCGCGAGGACTATTTACGGGTAAGGCATGCATATGAGGCTATCGGTCTTGAAGCAAGAGTATATGACTTTCTTGAGGATATGGGTGCTGCCTACGGCCTGGCAGACCTGGCAGTCTCCAGGGCGGGGGCCTCTACACTGGCAGAGCTTACAGCGTGCGGTATCCCTGCAGTGTTGATCCCATATCCCTATAGCACGGATGACCACCAGTACATGAATGCGCGAGAACTCTCACAGAATGGTGCGGCGGTACTTCTGGAGGAGCGTTTTTTGACACGGCGCAGGCTTTTAACGGTCTTTTTGGAACTACTTGAGGATAAGGAACGGCTGGAGGGCATGGGACATAAGTCTAAGGCCATGGGCAGGCCCGGGGCCTCTCAGGCGGTTGTTGACATTACACTGGAACTACTTGAGAAAAAGAAAAGTGGGAAGATATGTCAAGACTTGTCGCCTCAGATAACGTAGTCAAAGGGACCTTGGACTCTCTCAAGGGGCGTAAAGTATACCTTGTGGGTATAGGCGGCACGGGGATGAGTGCCTTGGCAAAGATGCTGATTGAGGGGGGATGCAGCGTCTACGGTTCTGACATGCAGCTTACCCCGACTATCTTTGCCCTGGAAGAAAGAGGTGCAAGCATAACACTGAAGCAGGACGGTTCTTGGATAAGACCTGATACGGCGCTGGTGATTGCCTCGGCGGCGGTGGGTAGTGATAACAAGGATATAAAGGTTGCCCGCGACAGTGGCATTAAGGTGGTGAAGTATTCCCATGCGCTGGGCATGTTAATGGATGAGAAGCTTGGAGTGGCAGTGAGCGGAACCCACGGCAAGACGACAACCTCGGCCATGATTACGGCGATAATGAAGGCGGCAGGGCTAGACCCCAGCTTTGTTATAGGGGGTGAGGTGTCTGAGCTTGGTGGTAGTTCGGGTCTGAGAGATGGAGAATATTTTGTGATGGAGGCCTGTGAATATGACAGGTCTTTCCATAATCTTTCGCCCCACATAGGAGTTATCACCAATATCGAGGGGGACCATTTTGATTACTATAGTGACATGGATGAGCTGGTCGAGGCCTTTGGTGAGTTTGCGTCCAGGGTGTCTAAAGATGGCTCTCTGGTAGTAGCGGGTGATGATGATAACGTTAGAAGGGCCGTTGAACATGTTTCCTCAAGGGTGGAGACGTATTCTATAGGTTCTCCTGCCCATTGGACTGCAACACACCCTGTAATTCAGGATGGCAGGAACAAGTTTCGGGTATTTCATTGGGGTAGGTATTTCGGTGATTTTAGTCTCAGAGTTCCTGGCCGGCACAACGTGATGAATGCCCTTGCGGCTATAGCTGTGTCCCATCATGTGGGCGTTGATAAGGATACCATACAGGAGACACTCTCAAACTTCGCAGGTGTTAAACGCCGCTTTCAGGTCCTGAGCACGATAGGGTATATAACGGTGGTAGATGACTATGGACATCACCCTACCGAGATAAGTGTGACGCTTGAGGCGGCTAAGGAGTTTTTTCCAGGAAGGCGAATCTGGTGTGCATTTCAGCCGCACCAGTATAGTCGCACGCGAACCATGTTGAAAGGTCTTGCCAGGGCTTTCCAGAATGCCGACAGGACCATTTTCACTGACATCTATCCTGCAAGAGACAGTCTTAAGGACATGGGGTCTATAAGTTCTATGGACCTCCTTCTGGAGGCTAGGGGAGCCGGGGTAAAGGCCCTATATGTACCAGACCTTGATAACGTTGCTAGGGAGATATACTCCCGTATACACCCGGGAGATGTGGTGATGACCATGGGTGCTGGTAATGTGTGGCAAGTAGGGGTGGAATTGGTTTCTATATTAAGAGACAAATTTAATGGTAAGGGCAACAATTGAAGACATCTGTAAATATGAACATCCTTTAAAGCACTACACCTCCTTTAGGGTAGGGGGTTGTGCGGACGTGTTTGTCGAACCCACAGATATATTGCAGCTTCAGGAAGTATTGCGTTACGGGACAGACCAGGGACTGGACATATCTATTTTAGGCGGGGGCAGTAACATCTTGGTATCTGACAGTGGTGTAAGAGGTGTGGTGGTGCATCTGACGGGTCAGTTCTTCAACAGTATAAAAAGGGTAGGCCCTGAGGTCGTGGTGGGCGGTGGGGGTGTGAGCCTGCCAAGACTGGTTCGTAAGGCCACCGACTGGGGACTGGAGGGGTTGGAACAGCTTGTAGGTGTGCCGGGCAGCTTGGGCGGGGCTGTGGCCATGAATGCCGGCGGTAAATACGGAGCTATTGGCAGTCATGTTAAGGGTGTGACTGCCATAGATTATGGTGGTGGACTTCATTGTTACGAGAAAGGGCAGATTAGTTTCGATTACCGCAGTTCTAGTCTGTCGAATCAAATAATACTTGAAGTAGAGCTCGAGCTGAGACGCGGCAATAGGGGCGCTATCTCGAGCCGAATGTTAGATATCTTTCAAGAAAAGAGGAAGACTCAGCCATTGAGTTCCAGAAGCGCCGGTTGCGTCTTCAAGAATCCTAAGGGTTATAGCGCGGGTGCGTTGATAGATAAGTTGGGCCTTAAGTGCATGAAGGTCGGCGACGCAATGGTATCGAGTAAGCACGCCAATTTCATAATTAACCTGGGTTCGGCTACAGCCGCACAAATCTTGGAGCTAATCCATAGAATAATGGACGAGGTGAAGAGGCGGTTTGGCCTGACATTAGACATGGAGATAAAGTTATGGTAGTGAGACAAACCAGCCCTCCTCCTGCCAGTAGGCTTACCTCTGCCCCTGGCGGACTGGGAGGCAAGCGGGTAGCGGTGCTTATGGGCGGTATTTCTGCTGAAAGGGAGGTCTCCATCTCATCAGGGGGGGCAGTGGTGAGGGCCCTGGAAGAGGTGGGTTATGTGGTGACACCAGTTGTAGTTAATGATGAAGAGGTCAAGGAACTGTACGACCTTGATGTGGACGTGGTATTTATCGCCATGCACGGTTATTTCGGAGAGGATGGTGGTGTCCAGGAGCTACTGGAGTCTAGGGGGATTCCTTATACTGGCTCTGGCGTACGGGCCAGCAGGATAGCCATGGACAAGGCCGAGTCAAAGTGGGCGTTTGTGCAGGATGGACTACCCACACCTGAGTTTATGACGATCAGGCGGAACCAACCCATACAAGAATTGGAAGGACTTCTCCTTGAGAAGCTGCCCATGCCGATGGTGGTTAAGCCCTCCAGGAACGGTTCCAGTATGGGTGTATCTATTATCCATAATATTTTGGAGCTACCTCAAGCCCTGGAGACGGCCTTTGGCTATGATGAGAAGGTGGTTATAGAGAGATATATACGAGGCAGGGAGCTTACTGTAGGCATACTTGGTGAGGAGGCCTTACCTGTCATTGAGATAAGGCCCGCGAGGGAATTTTATGACCTTAGTGCAAAGTATGAGGATAGAGGTACCAATTACATAATTACCCCTGATATCCCGGTTGACATTTACTATGAAGCGCAGCGGCTTGCGCTTTGTGCGCACAGCAGGCTTGGTTGTGCGGGGTTTTCCAGGGTCGATATGATGCTAAGCGAGGATATGGAGCTGTTTCTCCTGGAGGTTAATACGATTCCTGGTTTTACAGAGAGGAGTCTTCTTCCCAAGGCGGCCAAGGTGGCGGGTATTAGCTTCCCTGATTTATGCAGGGAAATTGTGTTACTTGCGCAGAGGCTTTCTACAGGTGTTAAGACAGGGGACAATCTTAGCTGTATAGGGGTATAGGATGAGAGCAATTGCAAGGGATAGGAATACAAGTAAGACCGAAAGACTTAAGGCGGCGATTGACTCCATGTACTTTCATATTTCTCTCCTTGTGATGTTTGTATGCCTTATGGGTTGGGCTACGTACGAAGGGTGGAGGCACCTTACTGTCTTGGAGGACTTCAGTGTGCAGGAGGTCTCGTTCTCCGCCTTTCCTATGGATGGAGTTAAGCCGGGATTGCTGAAAGAGGTGCAGGATACGAGAGGTTTGATTGGGAGAAGCCTTTTTGAGAAAGACCTCACTAAAAAGGTGGCCAAGGCCCTAGAAAAGAGTCCATGGGTCTTAAAGGTTCATTCGGTAAATAAGGTCTTTCCTAATAAACTTAGCGCAGAGCTTGAATTGAGGAGACCGTTGGCCGTCCTAAGGAAGAATGGTGTGTTTTATCTACTTGATGATGAAGGTGTGGTGCTTCCGACGAGGTATTATTCTTGGCTATCTGACCAGGGCAAGACCCCCTACATACAGTCCGTACGCATAAGGAAGACACCAAGGGCTGGAGAGTGTTTAGCGGATTCAGGGATAAAGGCAGGTATAGACCTTATAAAGTTTTTAAAGACTAATAATGCCCCTAGACTGTTAGGGATAAAG
>JBHICS010000110.1:0-4923 GCA_046759685.1 Candidatus Brocadiales bacterium
GGTGGTTTCTTGCCACTGTGTTCTTGCCGGAGGGAAAGGCCAATGAAGAGATGGCAAGGGCGATCTTTGCTGATATGTCAAAGGCAACCAAAGACTTAGGTATAGCCCTATGCGGTGGGCATACGGAGATAACTGCAGGCCTGGACAGACCCATTGTGGTCGGACAGATGCTGGGGGAGGTGGAAAAGGACAGGCTGGTATTAAAGACCAACGCCAGGGCGGGCGATGATATTATCCTGACCAAGGGTATTGCCATTGAGGGCACGGCCATACTCGCCAGGGAGCAAGAGAAGGGTCTGACGGACCGCTATGGTAAGGAGTTTGTTAAACGGGCTCAGGCGTTTCTCTATGACCCGGGGCTAAGTATAGTGAGAGAGGCGTCTATTGCCTCTGAGACGGGTAAGGTGCACGCCATGCACGACCTCACCGAGGGCGGTCTGTCTACCGGTATTATAGAGATGGCGGATATAGCGGGATTGGGCGCTACTGTGGAAAGGTCAAGCGTGCACTGCTATCCGGAGACGGAGGCCGTGTGTTCACTTTACGGCCTTGACCCCATGGGGATGATATCCTCTGGCGCACTCCTGATTGCACTTGCGCATAAAGACACCGAGAGTGTACTAGGCGCCTTGAGGCAGGAAGGCATAAGGGCAGGGGTCATTGGTACACTTACAGAAAGAGATAAGGGGCTCAATATGATAGAGGACGGAGAGGCAAAAAAATTTCCCACCTTTGAGGTGGACGAAATAGCAAGGCTCTTTGAGGCGGAAGGAAAGCCGGCGACTCCGCTGCCACGTTGAATATTTATGGACATTAAAAAAATCCGCAAGGAGTTTCCTGTTACGAAAAGGTATACCTACCTCGACAATGCCTGTATAGGTCCCCTCTCGCGCCGCGCCGCCTCCTACATGAACGGGTTTATTGATGATATGGCCAGATGTGGGGGTGTTAATGAGGATAGGTGGGTAGAGGATGTGAAAAAGACGCGGGTTTTAGCGGCAAAGCTCCTCAACTCAAGCCCCTTGGAGATTGCCTTTATAAAGAATACGAGTGAGGGGATATCATTTGTTGCAAACGGGCTTGAATGGAGCGTAGGCGATAACGTGGTTATATCGAACGCGGAGTTTCCGGCCAATGTCTATCCCTGGATGAACCTCAAGGATAGGGGCGTGCAGGTAAAATTTGTCTGGGAGGATAATAGGGGCCGCATCCCCTTTGAGGATATTGAGAAGGTAGTAAACGATAGGACCAGGGTTGTTTCATTAAGCTTTGTGGAATTCTCGAGTGGTTTCAGAAATGACCTCAGGCGCATCGGGAGTCTGTGCAGAGACAGGGGCATAGTGTTTGTTGTGGACGCCATCCAGGGCCTTGGTGCCCTGGGGCTTGATGTTGGTGAGGTGAGTGTAGACTTTCTGTCTGCAGACGGGCACAAGTGGCTTCTGTCCCCGGAGGGAGTGGGGATATTTTATGCCAGAAAGGGGTCAATGGAAAAACTCGTCGTGAGTGAGGTTGGCTGGGCAAGCGTGGTTAACAGGGAGGACTATCTTGACTACAACATTACCCTTCGCCCTGATGCGTCAAGGTTTGAATGCGGTTCACCCAACACACTGGGCATCTACGGTCTGAGAGGTTCGTTAGAAATTATACTTGAGGTGGGGATAAAAGAAATAGAGGAGAGGATACTTGAACTTACGGACTACCTTGTGGGTGGGCTTGAGGAGAGGGGATACAAGATATTCAATTCCCGCAGGGAAGGCGAGAAATCGGGCATCGTATCCTTTTATTCAGAGAGGCACAACACTGCGTTGGTGCATGATTGCCTGATAAGGCAGGGTGTTATCGTGAGCTTCAGGGAGGGCCGCATCCGCGCAGCGCCCCATTTTTATAACACACATGAGGAGGTAGATAAGCTGCTAAGACTCCTACCGTGAAGTAGTTGTCCAACGGGACGGGGTTCAGGGGGGTTCGTAGTTTATTTAATGTATCCTCGTTTCTCCAGCTCCGCCAGCACCCTTTGCGTAGATTCTTCCACAGGTTCCTTGTCCGTGTGCAGGATTAGCTCTGGGTTTAGCGGTTCTTCGTACGGGTCGTCAATGCCGGTGAAGCCCTGTATCTCGCCGTCTAGGGCCTTCTTATATAGGCCCTTTACGTCACGGTCCTTACAGATCGACAGGGGGCATCTGACGTAGACCTCCAGAAAGTCCTTGCCAACCTCCTCGCGTGCGTAGTCACGGGTCTCTCTATAGGGAGAGATGGCGGCGGCGATGGCCACTACATCGTTTCGTGTCATCAGCTTGCATACAAATGCGATGCGCTTTATGTTGGTGTCTCTATCTTCTTTGGAAAAGCCCAGGTCAGAGCACAGGTTCTTGCGGATCACGTCTCCGTCAAAGACCTCTACCTTATGCCCTCTTTCCCTCAAGGTAGCCTCTACCTTATGTGCAATGGTACTTTTTCCTGAGCTTGGCAACCCTGTAAACCATACGGTAACTCCCTTAGCCACTCTTCTTCATGCCTCCTTTCTGCTTGCTACTTGATGAGCTGATAAATCAGGACTTTGTAATGTAAAAATTTTGTGGAACTTGGTAAGGGGGTGTAACCTGTTCTAGTGTGTAATTACTTGGCCTTTAACCTAGAAAGGGTGTACACCCACATATTCTTCAGAAGCGCCGCACCCAAGCGATGGCGCACCCACCTATTCTTTGGCGCAGACCGGCCTCGGGGCGTGAAAACCCCTAAAAACCTCCACGAAGAAATATTATACTAGAAGTCCTAGAGAATCTACAAGTACAAATCCGCCTGTTATTGACAGGTCAATAAGGGGTTTTGCGCAGGGCCTCTAAATTTTGCCCCTCCACAAGGTATCTGGCTGCATTGAAGAAGTTGTAACAATCAGTGCCTATAACCGGGGTTACCACACAGACAAAAACCCTTACCACGAGGGCAAGTACGGCAACATACAAAAGATGCCTTTTCTCTGCCGTGGTCAAATTTTTAGCCCCTAGGGACAAGACATGTGTACCAATAGACACTGTTTCTTGCAGACACCAGAGCAAATCAAAATCTTTAGCACGAGGGCCTGCTTACTAGCTTAAAACACCTTCCTGTTACACAAAGCCCGCATCATTTTTAAATTGACAATCATAGCCGAAATTATAGAATTTGTGAGCTAATGTCATATTTGGGGGGGCTTATCCTGCTAAGATTCTGTACGTTAAAAATTTACAAGCTATTAGGTGGGAATAGCTAACAAGAACATGAAGGTACTATTTGCTAATCTACCAACGTTTAAAAACACAGGTAGTTTTAATAGACCAATAAGGTTTCCCACCTACAATTACGCTACTCCTGTTCTACACCCTCCTATCCTACTGGCCTATGCAGCTGCTTATGTGAGGTCGAAAAACCACACTGTGAGACTGGTTGACGCACAGGTGGACGGCATGGACGTGGGACAATTTGCAGAACAGGTAAAGTGCTTTGCCCCGGATTATATTGTGTGCGAAACCTCTACGCCGTCATTCTTCAACGATGTGGAGGTTATCAAACTGGTAAAAGAGCAGCTAAATGGTACCAAGGCCATCTTTGTAGGTTCCCACGTCTCTGCCCTGCCTAACAAATGTCTTGAGTCAAATGGCATTGATGCCGTGGTCTTGGGGGAATATGAAGAGTCTCTCCTAGAATATATCGAAAAGGGACCAGAGGCCGCAAGGGGTATCGCCTATAGAAAGAACGGCAGCGTAGTGGTAAACGACAGGCGGGATTATATAAAAGACCTGGACAGCCTGCCAATGCCCGCCAGAGATATGTTGCCTAACTACAAATACTTCGATCCCATACTAAAGAACCCCTTTACATTTCTTTTAGGCGGAAGGGGTTGCCCCTACCAATGTATTTTCTGCAACTGGCCTCAGACGATTAGCGGCAGGCGCTACAGGGTAAGGTCACAAGAAAACATAGTGGACGAGGTAGAGCATCTTTTAAGAAACTATCAGTTCAAGAGCATGCTCTTCAATGATGATACCTTTACTGCCAACAGAGACCACGCCATTGCTGTATGCGATGAGATACTCAGTCGGGGGCTAAGGTTCGATTGGGCATGTTACGCCAGGGCTGACACCGATGACGAAGAGCTTCTCAAGAAGCTCAAGGCAGCAGGGTGCTACCTACTTAAGGTTGGTGTAGAAAGCAGCGACCAGGCTATCCTGGACGGCGTGAAAAAGGGCTACAAAGTCGAGAATATAAGAAGAGGCATAACGCGGATGCTAAACATAGGTTTCCACGTCCATGCCACCTTTGTCATTGGCTTGCCAGGTGAAACAAAGGAGACCGTGCAGGAGACTGTAAACTTCGCCATAGAACTCAACCCTACAACAGTCCAGTTCAGCAGTGCTATTCCCTATCCCGGTACGGAATTTTATGAGCTTTTGGATAGAAACGGTGATATCATTGCAAAGGACTGGCAAGAGTTTATGCCCTTGAAGCCTATTTTCGAATATCCCAATCTTTCGTCAAAGGAACTAATAGATTCCGTGAAACAGGCATATAGACAGTATTATCTCAGGCCAAGGTATGTGAAGATAGCCCTTAAGGAAATAATGACTCAGCCTAGGGTGCTTATGGGGAACGTGAGAAAACTTCTTCAGCTAGTGTGGTAACTGTGTAAGAGGGGTATTTAGTTTTTCAATCTAGACCCCTTTTAAGGAAAACCCAAATAATGGAAGTCCTTTTAGTTGAACCACCAGCTGTGACAGATATGGGCAGTCTGAGGGTACTGGGGAGTATTGGCACCTTTAAGGCTGAGATGGCCTGGCCTCCTCTTGACTTGATGATTATATCTGGGCTTCTGCAAGAGCATAAAATCCCTTCAACCATATACGACGCAAATACCATCAGGGCAACGTTTATAGACATCGCCAAAAA
>JBHICS010000111.1:0-4901 GCA_046759685.1 Candidatus Brocadiales bacterium
AGTGTTATACTGTGATATAAAGAGTATCGTTAGGGAAAAGATGCTACCCAGTCAAAGACTGCTTATACCCGAACTCTTAGAGCTAAGCCCTGGGGATTTTTTCCGCATCCTGGGGCTAAAGGATACACTGGTAAAGCTTGGGCTCGAACTAGAGGAGTTTGGTCGCAACAGCGTCATCGTACGTTCCGTCCCTCATATGCTTAAGGACATTAACATAAAGGAACTTATAGAAGGGCTTCTCGAAGATACCAGAGAGGGATCTACCGGTGACCAGATGCTGGACCAGATAATAAAGGTTATGGCCTGTAAGGGTGCAGTAAAAGCCGGACAAAAACTAAACCCTCAGGAGCTAAATGCCCTGCTTGAAAGGCGGAAAGGCAATATTCCACTCGCTCACTGTCCTCACGGCCGTCCTACCACCCTATTCTTCTCCTTAAAGGAGTTAGATAGGCAGTTTAAGAGAACAGGCAAATAACAAAAACCTTGACTTTTAACACTGCCAATGTTAATATTTGTTTTGATAAGACGCTGTAAGGCCGCATTTTGTATACATTGTTATAGTTTTTACTGTGGCTAAATAAGCCCGTTCGTTGAACGACTTACGATTAGAGCCCGCCTAAAAAATAAACTAAATGTTTGAATTGATAGTAGAGGCGGATTTTGCCGCCGCACACTCACTTAGGGGATACGAGGGTAAGTGTGAGAGTTTACATGGCCATAATTGGAAGGTTCAGGTAGTGCTAAGTGCGCAGAAACTGGATGGCTTAGGTATGGTCTTAGACTTCAAAGATATAAAGGGCATGATGGGGGAGATTTTTGAGGACTTTGACCACAAAAACCTCAATGACCTTGCATATTTTAAGGAAGATAATCCTACCACAGAAAATGTGTCTAGGGCAATTTATGCCGAGCTTTCCAAGAAGTTACCTAAAGAGGTGTCCGTGCGTAAGGTTACTACCTGGGAATCCGACCGATGCGGGGCCTCTTATTTTGAATAGTTCTTTTAAAAATTGGTATTTGGGATGGCACCCATCCTGCAAGTAGCCTTAGATTTTGTAGACCTGCACAGGGCTATAAAGGTGGCTGAAGAGGCCGTGGCAGGCGGTGCAGACTGGCTGGAAGCCGGTACACCCCTGATAAAGAGTGAAGGTCTAAATGCTGTCAGGAGATTGCATGAGGCCTTTCCCCATATTCCGATTGTGGCCGATATGAAGACCATGGATACAGGTCGCATAGAGATGGAAACAGCGGCCAAGGCAGGGGCGCGAAGCGCAATAGTGATGGGGGCTGCATCTGACGCTACCATTACGGAGTGTATATCTGCCGGGCGTAATTACGGTCTTGATGTGGGCGTGGACCTGCTTGGAGTTAATGATCCTCTAAGGCGTGCAAAGCAGGTGGAGCAATGGGGCGCTAGCTACCTTAATGTACATGCACCAGTTGATGACCAGATGAAGGGGCTTAACCCCTTTGACGAGTTGAGAGAGGTAACCGCCCACGCAGGTATACCCGTTGCTGTTGCAGGAGGGATAAATTCAGAGAATGCGGCAGATGCTGCAAAGGCTGGGGCCAAGATAGTGGTAGTAGGAGGAGCTATCAGTAAGGCCGCTGATGCGAAGAAGGCAACCCAGCAGATAAAGGAAGCCATCCTTAAAACAAAGAGTATCCCCACAGAGCTTTACAAAAGGGTCTCTGGGAACGGGGTGAAAGAGGTGTTACAGAAGGTTTCCACCTCTAACATCTCAGACGGGAGCCA
Source organism: Candidatus Brocadiales bacterium (assembly GCA_046759685.1). Taxonomy (GTDB): domain Bacteria; phylum Planctomycetota; class Brocadiia; order Brocadiales; family Bathyanammoxibiaceae; genus JBHICS01. The sequence goes on from JBHICS010000111.1 coordinate 1,757, forward strand.
CCGCACTGCCGGCCTGGTTGGGCTTGAAGCGATAACCAAAGGTGTAAAGATGGTGGGAAGGGTCCTGACAGTAAGGTGTTATCCCGGGGACTGGGCTAAGGCCGTAGAGGCCATTGATATTGCAGAAAAAGGACAGGTACTGGTTATAGACGCTGGTGGGTCTGGGCCCGCTGTATGGGGTGAGTTGGCAACCCACAGCGCCCAGCAGAAGGGTCTGGCCGGAGTGGTTATAAACGGTGCCGTAAGAGATACTTGCGAGATACGCAAATTAAGATTTCCGGTCTTTGCCAGGTTAGTGATGCCTAACGCTGGCGAGCCAAAGGGCTTCGGCGAGATAGGAGTCCCCGTGAATATTTCGGGAATAACCATCTGCGGGGGCGATTGGATAGTGGGAGACGATGATGGCCTAATGGTAATCCCAACCAGAGAGGCCGAGGAAATGGCAAACCACGCCATGGACTGGCTGGAGAGGGAGAACAGGATAAGGGCCGAGATACAAAAGGGAAAGACCTCGTTAGCGAAGGTTATTGATTTGTTAAAGTGGGAGAAAAAATAATCGCTTAAGTCGTTCCGTAACCCAGAACAATTTCATCGATTATAAAGGGTTTGAATATATGAAATGTGAATCATGCAATAAGCGACACGCCACGGTACACCTTACAGAGATTTCTGGTAATGAGAAGAGAGAGCAGCATCTCTGTGATGAGTGTGCCCACAACCTAAATAACCAACTGGTGAAGATGCCTTCTCCGGCAGACATACTCACCAGCCTGATTAACCAGGTAGCGCCGGAGATTGGTGAGATGTCTAAAACGTCCTGCCCGGCCTGCGGGATGTCATATCTCGAATTTCGCTCCAGCGGCAGACTTGGTTGCCCCATGGATTACATGGCCTTTAAGAAGGGCCTTAATCCGCTGCTGGAGAAGATGCACGGTGCATCACAGCACATAGGTAAGGTGCCTAGCCGTGCGGGTAAAGAATTAGTAGTTAAGAACGAGGTACTCCAGCTAAGAAAGGAGCTGGACAAGGCGGTTGAGAAGGAGGACTACGAGAAGGCCGCAAGGATACGCGACCGCATATTTGAACTTTCCGGAAGCGATGATGTTAAGAGAACTCTACAACAAGACAGGTGATTGGCTGAGGGGTACTGGCTCTGAGGCCGACACCATAATAAGCACAAGGATCAGGCTGGCCAGGAACCTGGCCAACTACCCCTTCCTAAGCAGGGCCAATGTTGAGCAGAAAAGGGAGATTGAGAGGCTTATAAGGGAAAAGATCAAGCAGGCCGAGGACACCAAAGACCTGCACTATGTAAGACTCTCTGACATAAGTACGATTGACAGGCTTTTTCTGATGGAGAGGCGCCTTATAAGCAGGGAGCATGCAGGTGGAGACGGTGAGCGCGGGGTAACATTTGGTAGGTCTGAGACCATCAGCGTTATGGTCAACGAGGAGGACCACCTTAGGATCCAGGTTATACGCTCAGGCTTTGAGCTAAGAGAGGCATGGAAGGTCATAAACGATATAGATAGCGTGCTGGAAAAAGAATTGAAATATGCCTTCAGCCCCACTTTCGGCTACCTGACGGCCTGTCCCACCAATGTGGGTACCGGCATGAGGGCCTCGGTAATGTTACACTTGCCTGCCCTTGGGCTTACACATCACATAGAAAAGGTCTTTAATGCCGTCGGAAAGTTGGGATTAATAGTGAGGGGGCTCTACGGGGAAGGCACTCAGGTGCTTGGTGATCTCTACCAGATTTCAAACCAATTTACCCTGGGTAAATCAGAGACCGAAATTATTGAAATTATGGAGAGCGTTGTTCCGAGAATCACCAGTTACGAGCGCATGGCCCGCGAGGCCCTGGTTACAGATAACAAGGAACAGCTGGAAGACAGGATATGGCGCTCATATGGCATGCTCAAGATGGCGAGAATGCTGTCCTCTGAAGAGACGATGTCCCTGTTATCGCAGGTGCGTCTGGGTGTAAACATTGGTTTAATTAAAGACGTATCGCTTGAAACCCTTAATGAGCTCTTTATACTCACTCTTCCTGCACATTTACAAAAGCTGGAAGGCAGGGAGTTGGAAGCGTCTCAAAGGAGTATCTTGCGAGCGGCCTTTGTTAGGAAACGTTTGGGAAACACCTTGTAGAAGGGAAGGAAGTTCATGTTTGATAAATTTACAGACAGAGCTAGAAAAGTAATGGCCCTGGCCAGGGAAGAGGCCAGGAGATACAACCACGAATATATAGGTACAGAACATATACTCTTGGGCCTTGTAAAAGAAGGCAGCGGCGTTGCTGCCAACGTGCTACAAAACCTGGACATCGAGCTTAAAAAGATACGCATCGAGGTGGAAAAGATAGTTCAGACAGGCCCCGACTTGGTCTCGGTAGGGCAGCTTCCATTCACGCCAAAGGTGAAGAAGGTGCTGGAGTTTGCTATGGAAGAGGCAAAGAATTTGGGCCATAACTACATAGGTACCGAGCATCTACTCCTTGGCCTGCTAAGGGAACATGAAGGTGTCGCTGCCCAGGTACTTCTGAACCTGGGTGTTAGGCTTGAAGATGTTAGAGAAGAGGTAATAAATCTGCTAGGTGCGGAATCGGCACAACCTGGTGAAGGCACAGAGAAGGGAGAAAGGAGGGGCAAATCAAAGACCCCGGCCCTGGATTCCTTTGGACGCGACCTTACCCAGCAAGCGAAGGACTCAGAACTGGACCCGGTCATTGGCCGTCAGGAGGTTATAGAGAGGGTTATACAGATACTATGCCGCCGCACAAAGAATAACCCCGTCCTGCTCGGGGAGGCAGGTGTTGGTAAAACGGCGATAGTAGAGGGTCTGGCACAGTCCATAGTAAAGGGAACAGTGCCTGAAATCCTTAGAGACCGCCGCATAGTTGCCCTCGACCTGGCCATGATAGTGGCAGGAACAAAATACAGAGGGCAGTTTGAGGAGCGGATAAAGGCGGTAATGTCTGAGGTGCGCCGTGCAAAGAACGTTATCCTCTTCATAGATGAGCTTCACACGCTTGTAGGTGCAGGTGGGGCAGAAGGCGCTATTGATGCCTCCAACGTCCTTAAACCTGCACTGTCTAGGGGAGAAATCCAGTGTATAGGCGCAACCACACTGGACGAGTATC
>JBHICS010000112.1:0-4839 GCA_046759685.1 Candidatus Brocadiales bacterium
CCTCAGGAAGGGCGCTGCCCTGAACGCCATCCAGATCGCAGAGAAACTCGTCGAGCACATAAAAGTGCATGCGTAACATCAAGCTTGTGATTGAGTATGAGGGTACGAACTACGCAGGGTGGCAGGAGCAGAGGGTTAAGGACCCCTCTAAGAAGGGGAGCCAGCCACCAACCGTTCAGGCATGTGTGAGGGATGCAATCGGGAAGGTGGTGGGGGAAAAGGTGGTGCTCTATGCCGCATCGAGGACGGATACCGGGGTCCACGCCCTGGGTCAGGTGGCAAATTTCAAGACTTCCTCTGACCTGCCAGTACAAAAATTTGTCCCGGCAATAAACTACTACCTTTCCCCGGAGATAGTGGTTAGGTCGGCGGAAGAGGTTCCCGAAGATTTCCACGCCCAGTTTTCCGCCAGGTCGAAGGCCTATTCCTACACAGTGTTTAACGACCGCGTACCCTGTGCAATAAACAGAAATCTCTCATACCGCTATCCCTGGCCGCTAGATGTTGAAAGGATGAAAGAGGCCTCACAGTGCCTGATAGGCCGTCACGACTTTAGGGCCTTCAGCGTCGAATCCTCCCTTAGGAAGAACAATGTACGCACCATAAAGTCCTTCGATATCACACAGGAGGATAGCTACATCCGTTTCGTGGTGGAGGCCGACGGGTTTTTGCATAAGATGATTAGGGGGATAATCGGAACACTCCTCCTGGTCGGCTGCGGTAAACTGGGCGCAGAAGAGTTCCGGCATATACTTGATTCCAGAGATAGACGGCTCGCAGGACCAACGGCCCCGGCGCAGGGGCTTCTTCTGCTAAAGGTAAACTATAATGAAAAAGGCCCATGAAGATTTTAGTCCCAATAATAGCACTATTAATTATGGTCTCTAGTTGTGCCGCCCCAGAGACAGACATCGCAAATATATTCAGCTACAAGTTCTACCTTATAAAGCCACCCACCGGCACGTTGAGCTTCGAGGACGAAGACCTCCAATTCACCTTCACACCTGAAAGCGATAACATAAAAATCTTATTTGTAAACAAGAGCGCCCGCCATGCAATAATCAACTGGGAAAAGGCGATTTATGTAGACAAGGACGGCGCCTCCCACCGCCTCATCACAAAAAAGGTGGATTACAAAGACAAGGACAAGACCCAGATACCCACCAGCATAGCCCCCGGGTCCCAGACCATCGAGTGGGTCACACCTGCAGACCATATCTATCGCACCCTCTTTGTCTGGAATGTAAGGCCCATGTTCCCCAAGCTTACGAACGCCGAAATAATAGACTCCTGGGACAGAGCCACCTTCAATGTAATTTTACCAATAGAGGTAAATGGGGAGCCCAGGGACTACAGGTTTGAGTTCAAGGTCAAAACACGTTAGGAATTAACCGCGTGAGAAACCCAAGAAGATAGAGTCTCATCTCCCTCCCCCTCGATGGGGGAGGGAAGGGTGGGGGTGACACCCTCCCCAACCCCCTCCCATCAAGGGAGGGGGAATAAGGGAAGACCTTTCACGTCCGTATCGGGGCTTGAAAAGCTCGGATGGCGTGGTAATATGTTTCGCGCAGGTGTCCGCTTGGCTCAGTGACAAGAGCACCCGCCTCAGGCGGACAAAGGGGCGGTGTAAAGTAACAGAATCTTAAAAAACAGGGGCGCTTGGCTCAGTGGCTAGAGCACTTGCTTCACACGCAAGGGGTCGGTGGTTCGAGTCCACCAGCGCCCACCATATCTGACAACGACTTACGACCTGCACAGTTCATCGCCCTCCCTAAAATTGTGAAGTAAATGTGAAGTACACCTTTGTTCTTTATCGCCTGTCAACCGTTCTTCCAGTATACTAATCGCCCTCACCTTGTGGCTAGGGGCAAGGTGTGAATACCTCACGGTCATGGTAAGGGTCTTGTGGCCTAATAGTTCCTGGACCGTTCTTATGTCCACCCCGGCCATTACCATTTGTGATGCAAATGTGTGTCTGAGGTCATGGAATGTGAAATCTCTTATGCCTGCCCTCTTGCAGGCTGTAACAAAAGACCTCTTTACCCTCTGATATGGGTTGCCGTCCTTATTGGCAAATAGGTAAAGGCTTTCGGGGCCTCTTGGAAGTGTATCAAGGGTGGCCCTTAGGGTGGCATTAATTGGTATTTCTCTACGCCCACCGCTCTTTGTTACATCCAACAATATGAATCCATGTTTAAGGTCTACTTGTTCCCATTTGAGGTTTAAGATTTCTCCCAATCTCATTCCAGTGTGTACGGCTACAATCACAATAGGTCGTAGATGTGGTACACAGGCATCAACAAGGGTTTGAATTTCCTCTTGAGACAGATACCGCAGACGCCCCGGTGGCTCTTTGAGGAGCTTGACAGACCTTACCTTATTAAGGACGTGTTCGGATACCAACTCCCACTCATAAGCTTTTTTGAACATATGCTTCAAGCAAGATATACGGCGGTTCACTGTGGCAGGCTTGACCTCTTTAAGTAACTCTGTTTGGTATTTCTCCACAGTTAAGGCGTTGAAGGAATTTAAGGGAAGGGTACCAAACCTTTCTACCAACTGCTTGATAAAGTACCTCTTGGTTCTGAAAAACCTTTGACGGCTAGACCATGAAGCATATTCCTTAGCAAGCTCCTGGAAAGTATAATTTTTTGTTGGCCGGGCAAGTGCCTTGCCTTCCTTTGCCTCATTTTTACGCTCATTTAACTTGTCCTCTGCCTCTTTCAGGTTAGAGGTTCTAGCGGACTCCCTTACAGTCGTACCGTCTAGCAGGGTATAAGCTATCCACCACACATTACCCCTCTTGTATACTCCTCGCTGCCTCCTCATTTTACCACCCCTCCTCTAAAATGTTTTGAGATACCGTTGCGGGAAGGAGTGTAGGAGTCTTGAAGCCAGGTGTCAATATCAGACTTCCTAAACCTCAGGCCTCTACCAACCTTAAAGTGTGGGATTTCCTTTAGATGGGTCATGTCGTAAATCTTTTTCTTAGGTACACAAAGATACTCAGAGAGAGTCTCTACGGTGAAGATTGTATCATTGCCATTGTCTTTGCTCGACAGTAAGGGCTTTAGCCTCTCAAATACCTTTCCAGATACAGCGTCAGCAATTTGATTTAGTTCTTCAGTGTCAAACTTCACTCAAAAGTCTCCCCTTTTTCAGTTCGGCAAGCCTCAAGGCATTTTAAGTATATGCCAATCCACTGCCCTAAAATTTCCTCGAACTCTTCGATGCTGCCCCTGCCCGCTCTACAGGCTAAAGCCTTTATCGCCATCTCATCCGTTATTTCTCTTTCTTCGTTTGCCAGTTTAGGGTCAATCTTTGCTACGAGCTCTCGACAACGGCGGTAATCGCTCATGCCAGGGAAAAGGCATTTTTCTACTTCAAACCCGTGCATGCCTTCTACCGTCTCCCGTATTTTGTTTATGAGCCTTCTCTCTAAAACTTCCCTTGAGGTTTTCGCGTGTGCAGAAGACGGTCTTGCATAGATTTCCTGCACCAACTCCAAAGGTTTCAAGCCTTGTCCCCTCCTTTACATTCCACCACTTCGCCCTCAAAAACTTCTTTCAGCTTAAATATGCCATCAATCATCTGCCGGGAAAGCCCTTTGTCCATCACCAGGGAAAGCTCTTGGTTCGTGAAAGATACGCCCTTTTCGCGGAAAGAGGCCCCATCTTTCCTGACCTCGAGGAGGCCAAAGCGGGTTTGGGCCTTGTTAGGGGTGGCTGTCTCGTCAAACTCGCCCTTCTTTAGTGCTTGGTATTGTTCAAAAAGCCTGCTCATTTTCCTCTTTTTTTCTCTTATACCCTATATATCCGATTTCAAACCGTAACAACGTAATTAGCCTTTTCGCCACAAGGACTTACGTATGAAAACCAAACCGTAACAGGACACCCTTGTTACGCTTCCATTTTTGCATCTAAGTACTTGTCTCATAAGCCCCAATTACGTTGTTACGGTTTAAAATCCACAGGTATAGGTAACGTAGGTAAAAAATAGGTTTCTCACGCATAACGTTCCTTAAGATCTTCAATGTCTTGGGAGTTTATTTTGTAGCCCCTCACCTGTTTAATACCTACCCTATGAGGGTAGGAACTAAAGCCCAACCGATGATGGAGCCGTCCTGCTTTCCTAGATGTGTCGCACCACTCAAGCTCAGACTCTTGTCTAAACAACTCGAGAGCCTCTTTACCAGTAAGTACCCTTACATCCCCAGGCTCAAGGTTCAGTTTTAAGAGTGCCTGGACTGTGTGCTGCGCTAAATCGGCGTGGTCATCAGCACCTTTGGCCCCTGCAAGCTCTAGGGCATAGGATTTAAGGGCTGTCGTAGCATCCAGATTACCCCTTTCGGCATCAATGACACCTGCCATGGCAAAGAGCGGCTCAAGTACGTCTCGGAGCCTATCGTCTAGTTCTTGGGGAATGCCCAACTCCTCTGCCTTGTCGTAGAATTTTATGATTTCCTGGTCATATCCAAGACACACCAGATAGAGATCGTCCCTTAAAGATTCTAACTCTCGCCCCTCTTTGCGTAGGTTCAGCCTTTCTACCTTTTCCACCGTTTTTTTCCTTGCCATGTCTATCTTTAGAACACGGTCACTTAATGTATCTGGTAAAGAAATAAGGCCAGCTAGGGCTTTAGGGCTATAAGCATGGTAGTATCGAGCATCATACTTGTCCCCCACCTTTTCCATCCTTGCTACCGTAGAGCCGTTTTTTGCCCCTGCATTTAACAACGACAAAACTTCTGAATAATCGTCCCCCCGGTCTCCCTGGAATTTACTGAGTTCGTCAATTATCACGGTAGGGAAATTCACATCCACTGTGCGGTATAGATAT
>JBHICS010000113.1:0-4819 GCA_046759685.1 Candidatus Brocadiales bacterium
CCCTTGGGTCTTCATCTATAATGTGACCCGCGGCCCCGGGCTTCATCCTCCTTGCGGCTGTTAGTGGACCGTACGGGTGGAAGAAGTGCTTTATCTTGCCGGCCCGCTTATCAAGGAAGGCATCTGATTTTATGCCGGTGCGATCATTAAAGCTGCTGGCGATGAAACAGGCGGTGCTCGTCCAGGTGGTGCTGGGAAAGACAGTAAAGGAATAGGGGAAGTTTACACCCTCATCAATGAAGTGTTTCTTTATATTTGGTAGGTAGCCCTTGTAGGCCATTTCCGTGAGGACGTTGTAGTCTATGCCGTCCAGGTAGATGATTAATACCCTTGCGTCCTCAACGGGTGTGCCGTGTACGCCATTTGACTCTTCTATCTTCCTGGTGTCTCTTGTGACCAATTCTCTGGGCAGGTCTTGATGTAATTCCGCCTTGGCGTAAAAATTACCTCTGTTGTCTTCTATGTTGAAATCGTTTATGCCGAGATAGAGGTCTCCACCTCTAGCAGCCTTTACCACGGTCTCGCGGCCTATTAGGAATGCATCACCATCATCTCCAACCTTAGCAATTAGGGCATAACACGGCGCGGGTCCGGCCACGGCCGCCGCCAGCGGGAACTGTTCGTTCTTTACCTTTTCGGAAAAGTTATATGTACCCTCGGGGCCTACAATATAGTCGTAGTCGCGACCGAAAAAGCTCCATTTATCTATTTCTATCTTTCCCTGAGCTACTATGTGGATATACTGATTGGGCTGCACCGAGATGTCTGTTTTTGTCCAAGACTCAGTTGCAGGGACCTGGATGGCATTTGGGCCTAGAGTAATTTCTTCTTCGAGTGGAATAGTGGCACAACTAAGCAGAGAGCAAAACAGTGTGAGTAAACCAAACAGGAAGAAGTGTCTTTTCATATTACAGCCCTCCATTGGCTGGTTGTTGGCTGCTTGTTAGGCCCCCAGAAGAAGCACAATTATAACGACGGCGTACCCCTTTTCTACCCAAAAATCCTTTAGCTTTTCCATAATCCATACAGCGGGCGAATATGCGAGAAGGCAACTTAACATATATTGCAGTTGAATACAACAAAATATTTGAAGGAAAATAGTATTGCAAAAACTGTTGGAATCTGCTTGAGTTACTGAAACTTGCAAGAGGTCGATAGGGTAAAACAGAAAAGAATTTCTTTATGATAGGACTGGTATTTGCGTTACCGCAGGAGCTGGATTCGCTTAGGGTGAAATTGGGCCCCTCGAGCAGGCTCCGGGCAGATGGCTTCACTTTTTATTATACCTGCTTGGATGGGCAGCCTGTTGTATTGGCGAGGAGCGGTATCGGTCTAGAAAGGTCGAGAAGGGCCGCAGAGGGTTTGCTTAAGATATTTAATGTAAATGCCGTCGTATCCGTAGGACTTGCCGGTGGTGTGAGAGATGGAGTGCATACGGGGGACTTGATAATAGCAAGGAGTGTCGTTAATTACTCTCAGGTAGAAAGGCCGGAAGCTGCATCGGCTAGTTACCCCTGTCATAAAGGCCTGGTTGACCTGTCCTGTAGGCTGGCCCGTGAGAGGGGTCTTGAGTTTCGCTGTGGAGATTTACTTACCGTAGATGAGGTTGTTGCTCAACCCACCTCAAAGAGAAAGATAGGTGATGCCACAACGGCAGAGGCCGTTGATATGGAGGCTGTAGGTGTTGCCGAGGCAGCGATGGCATACAAGAAACCTTTCTTGGCCTTGAAAGTGCTGTCTGATGAAATAGGAGATGAACTAAAGGCATACGATCTGGTGGATGTAGAGGGAAGGGTTAGGACTCTTAGTGTAATCTCTTATCTTATTAACAATCCACTAGATTTAGCGTATCTATTGCGGCTGCACCAAAAAACGAGTGTGGCGTTAGGCAAATTGGCCCTCTTTTTGCCCTATTTTATCGAGGGAAGTAGAGGGGTTCTAAATTCCTTACACGTAGTGGAGGAATAATATGTCCAAGACTTCTTCGAACAAGAAAAGGGTCGGGGTCGTTATGGGCAGCAGCTCGGACCTTGATACCATGAGGGAGACCGTTAAGGTGCTAGAGGAGTTCGGGCTTGGGTTTGATGTAGATGTTATCTCATGCCACAGGGCTCCGCAGCTTACACACGAGTATGCCGCCGGCGCTGAAGAGAAGGGGTACGAGGTAATCATAGCAGGTGCGGGCGGTGCTGCGGCACTGCCTGGTGTGCTTGCCTCGCTGACCACGGTGCCGGTCATTGGTGTACCAATGGTTAATCAGACCCTTGGCGGGGTTGATGCACTGTACTCTATGCTTCAGATGCCAGGTGGTGTGCCTGTGGCCGTAACAGGTCTTGGCAAGACAGGTGCGCGAAACGCAGCCATACTGGCAGTGGAGATACTTAGCATAAGGGATTCTGGTCTTAGAAAGATACTAGCAGATTATAAGGAACGGCTTGCAGAAGATGTAAAGAAAGGTGCCAGGGATGTTAAACGGGAGCTGGGCGCAGGGGACTGAGAGGAGGAGTAAAGGACGATGTCTGTACCTACAATAGAATGGGAAGGCGGCATGGACGGCAAGGCAAAGCTTATTGACCAAACCCTGTTGCCTGGGGAGCTTAAGTTTATCTACTGCGATAATAAGGAGTGCATGTGGGAGGCCATAAAGATGCTGAGGGTCCGTGGGGCGCCTGCGATAGGTATCGCTGCGGCTATGGGCACATTCCTTGGTATCCGTGACGTTAATGTGGACAACTTTAACGATTTCTTTCTCAGGTTAAAGGAGGTCACCTCCTACCTGGGTACGGCGAGACCTACGGCGGTAAACCTCTTCTGGGCACTGGAGCGGATGGAGCACGTGGCCCAGGCTTTCCGCACTGAACCTCTCGATACAATAAAGGAGTTTCTTTTCAAGGAGGCCCTGGAGATATTGGAAGAGGACAAGGGTTCCTCGAAAAAGATAGGTGAGCATGGTGCGGCGCTAGTACCCGAGGGCAGCACTGTAATGACATATTGTAATGCCGGCGGTCTGGCCACGGGTGGTTACGGTACGGCGTTGGCCGTAATATATGCGGCAAAGGAGCAGGGCAGGGTGGAGAAGGTCTTTGCCTGCGAGACCAGACCCCTTTTGCAAGGGGCGAGGCTGACGTCGTGGGAGCTTATGCATGCAGGGCTTGATGTGACGCTTATCTGTGACAATATGGTTGCCCACGTAATGGCGGAGAAGAAGGTGGATGCCGTGGTGGTGGGTTCAGACAGGATAGCCGCCAATGGAGACGCCGCAAATAAGATAGGGAGTTACGGCCTGTCTATTATAGCAAAGGAGCACGGGGTCCCGTTCTACGTGGCAGCGCCAATCTCGACGTTCGACCTGAAGATTGCAAAGGGTTCTGATATACCCATAGAGGAGCGCTCCCCCGAAGAGGTCACCTTTATCACCGGCCACCGCACCGCCCCCGAGGGTGTCAAGGTGTATAACCCCGCCTTCGACGTCATCCCTGCCGGGAATATAAAGGCGATTATTACCGAGAAGGGCATTATCGAGGAGCCAAACGCAGAGAAGGTAAAGAAGCTGGTGACAGCGTAAAGAATGCGTCCGGACGCACCTCGTGAGACTTTGCCTGATAAATCAGGCAGCTACAATCTCAATGTCTGCTGGTAAAAATTTCCCCTCGGAGTCGGTTTACTCCCCTTCAGCTTGACCCTTTCTGCTCAGATAGTCCGTAAGTGAATCCAGAAGCTTGCCAATTGGCTCGTAGTAGAGTTTTGCTATGATGACTACGGCAAATGGCCAGGCGAGGGCGTCGAGCACGCCTATGATGAAGTTGCCGTAGGTGTCAAATCTCAGGGATGCAAAGAGATAGTAGAGAGCGGCCAGGACTAGCAGAAATAGTATGAGTATGTTGACCGGTGACCACTTCAGTATTTTTAGGAGTTCAGTAACGTTCATAGGCTTCCTTTTCCAAGTTAGCACAAAAAGGTAGGGGCACGTTGTCCGCCTCAGGCGGATGCCCCTACCAAGATTCTTCTCCGCCTAAGGCGGAGAAGAATGACAACTTACTCCGCAAGTCTGAGGCCCTTCTCTTGGGCGTAGGCATAGACCTCCTGAAACTCTTCGTAGGTAATGCGACGGTTTATATCCTCAAACTCGCTGGCCCTGTAGCACGGGTAATACTGGTCCATCACATTAATATAGGTATTGGACGATATCTCTTCTGCTATGAAGCCGATGATTTCCTTACTGCCTGCAACGTTATTGGGCATAACTAAGTGCCTCACCAGCAAGCCCCTTACGGCGATGCCGTTCTCTATAACTAAGTCTCCTACCTGCCGGTGCATCTCTTTTAAGGCTGCCTTCATCACCTCCGGGTAGTCCTTGGCCCCTGAGAACTTCTTGGCCCACTTGGCGTGTGCGTACTTGGCGTCGGGCATGTAAATATCAATTGTACCCTCAAGGAGCTTCAGGGTCTGCACGGACTCATAACCACCGCAGTTATAAACGGTTGGTATACTGAGGCCTTTTTTGCGGGCAATCATGGTGGCTTCCATTAGCTGAGGGCCGACGTGGGTGGGGGTGACGAAGTTTATGTTGTGACATCCTCTTTTCTCCAGTGCCAGAATTATAGAGGCGATGTATTCGACCGAGACCCCCTCGCCCGCACGTAGGTGGCTTATGTCGTAGTTTTGACAGAAAAGGCAGCCCAGATTGCAGCCGGCAAAGAATATAGTGCCGGAGCCGTGTCGGCCGACAAGTGGTCTTTCTTCCCCAAAATGTGGTCCAAAGGATGATACCACTGCCTCACGGCCTATCCCGCAAAAACCTTTCTGCCCCTCAAGCCGC
>JBHICS010000114.1:0-4797 GCA_046759685.1 Candidatus Brocadiales bacterium
CTCCACGTTCTTTGAGCCCTTGAACATCATGTGTTCAAACAGGTGAGAGATGCCCGTTATACCCGGTCTTTCGTTTATCGAGCCGACGTGATACCAGACCTGGAAGCTTATGATGGGTGCCGAATGGTCCTCGTGCATGAGGAGCACTAGGCCGTTTTTAAGTCGGTATTCCTTCAGGTCCAGCTCTACCTGTGCGGCGGCCGTGGTCTGTAACTGCAATAGTAACCACGAGATAGCCAGGAAACATAATATGGACATCCTTACCAGCATATCGCCCCATTTTATAAAATAGTGTAGCGTGCGAGCCGTGCCAGAGGCAGGTCTGCCTTCTGCATGACTTGCTCGCACGTTGGCATTCTAACCCGAACGTCGGAGCAAGCTCCGACGCTACATTACATAAGCCCCATAAATGGGGCAACTACAAATTAAACAAAACCTCAATTCCAATTGTAGTTGCCTGATTTATCAGGCAATGTCCGAACAGATAGCCTTCTGTGCAGGGCAACAAGCCCTGCGATACCCTTATGAGTTACCCACATGCTATTTTTACTCTACCAGCATATCACCTTATCAGAGTCAAAGACCAGTTTAAGCATACCGTCATAATCTACGGATGGATACGGGGGCTCCACGGACCTGGCCGCGGCATCGTCCTTTAGCACCATGACCCCTAGCCCCTTTAAGCGGTCTTCTTCAGTCAACACCGCATCGTGTATGAGTAGTACGGTCAGATCATTTCCTGCCATGGATGACTGCTCTGCCTGTTCTCTTACAGTGGAGATGGCAAGGACATGGTCCTTTTCCTTGATGATATGAAGGGTCTTCATGTTACTGCCAGGGTATCACCCTGTCTGCGTTTGAGAGCATCTCAATGGCCTGGGTCTTGGGTATTATATCTACCTCTGCACCCAACTCATTTATGCCCCTTTTTTCCAGGGATTCCTTTTCTGCTACTACCCTGTGGCCAAGTAGCCTCAGGGCATCGAGGTGTTTATATACTATACCTGATTGTATAAGCTCAGGGGTCGTCTTACGAAGCAGGTGCACGCCATCACCGATAAACAGAAGAGTTACCTTATTGTCATCCTCAAGGGTGAGGCCCACCGACATCCTTAGACCCTCTGAATTCCTGAGTGTGTTGAACGGTGTTTTATGGACAATTACGACGATGTTTGTCATAGGGCCTCATAAGGACGACCACGACAGGTCGTCCCAACCCCTAGTTAAAGGACAGGAAGCGGTCAGACTCCTTTACCAGGGTAGCCAGGTCGTGCTGGCTGCCCCAATGCACAAAGTCTTTCCTCTCCACCTTGCGCTCTATTGCGTTATGTGCACAGACCACCACCTTTGCCCCCTTTACCGAGAGCTCGGCCAGTCGGGGGTCGTTTAGGTGGTACACGCCGTCGCACATAAGGAACATCTCCACCGCCACCCCTGCCGTCAGGGCAGTCTCCGTCAGCCGGATGACCGTATGGGTATTCTCGCTCTCGGGGCTGGTGGTAAGGAGTATGCCGAGTTTCTCTTTCATGTTATTCCTCAAATACAGTTTATTATTCTCGCTTGGCCGTTTATAATAACATCGCGCTCAAACGTAGTCAAAATATCTTCCATAAAGCCGTTATTAACCACTTTCATGTACAGATATCTATCTATTATCTTACTCTTGGCCTCGCTTGTGTCCCCGCCTGCCTGTCCCGGACAGGGTGTAGAATCTAAGGGCCGGTTGCTTGTTAGCAGATACCTTGGGAACGCTGACGCTAAGGAGAGAGAGGACATCCTTAAGGCCTTGGAGGGGCTTGGAGCCGATTTCAAAGGTGTTAAGGAGTGGGTCGCGGCTGCGGCGAGCTACACGCCCCAACAGCCGGGTTTACACAGGAGGTTGGTATCTATTGGAGAAAGAAAGGGTGAGTACTTCGTCTATGTCCCATCTTCCTACGTGCCTGATAAGTCGTGGCCGGCCATACTGGCATTGCATGGAGTTGGGGGCAGCGGCTACGGACAGGCGATGGCATGGCTCAAATCGTCTGTACATAACGATGACTTTATATTTATAACACCCACATACGGCACTGGGCTGTGGTGGGAGCAGGAGGCAGAAAAATTTGTGCTCTCCGTACTTAATCAGGCAAAGAAGGATTACAATATAGACACAAACAGGATTTATCTCACCGGATTTTCAAGTGGCGGCCATGGCGCATGGTATATGGCCCTTCGTTATCCAGCACTCTTCGCTGCTATAAACCCCGTTGCAGGCGAATGCCCGATACCATCATTATTGGCAAACTTACTGCACGTTCCCGTATATATCATACACGGGGCCAGAGACACGGTCATACTGGTAGAGGCGGCGCGGGACGCAAGCTCAAGGCTAGAGAGATTGAACTATAACGTTGTTTACAAAGAACTACCTGAACTGAGACATAAATTTCCCACGGCTGAGGTCGGGGAGGTTCTTAACTGGTTCCGTACGAATAAAAGACCTCTATACCCAAAGAGGGTAGAATTTTCCACCGAGTATACAAGGTACTCTATGGCCTACTGGATTGAGATAACAGCGTTCTCTGGCATGGTGGGGCAGGTTTATGGGATTCCCGGGTATGTTCACGGACGTATGGTGAGGCCTGAGGTATTTCCTGAAACAGCAACCATTGCAGCAGAGATACGAGAGGGTAACGAGATTTACCTGACTACCCAGGGGATCAAGGCCCTGCGAATATATCTGGATGATGGGCTCATAGACATGGAAAACTCTGTGAGGGTATACATAAACGGTAGGTCAGTATATTTTGGAAAGGTGTGTAGGAGTGTACGGACTCTCCTTGATACTGTAAGAAAAAAGAACGACCGGAAGGCATCATTTGCCGCACATCTAGACCTAAGGGTTCCATCTGAATAGCTAGTAGGCAACCCCGTTATTTTCAACCGCTTCTTCTTTCGCCTCCCAGACCATAACCAACTCGTGGCCGCTTTTTGGGGTTATCTCTTGGCCAACAATAGTCTTACCTGGTGAATTCTCTCGACAGGGAAATCATTCTTGGTAAGAAACTCACAAACATCCGGATTGTATCCTGCTTGCTTTGCATAGATATAACCCAGATAATCAGCGTCTGCTTCAACGGTATTTCCATGTTTCAGACTCTCTAGGTGTCCTAGCTTAATGTGTGCAAACTCATGCCCCATGACGCAGGCAAGCTCATCCGTGTGATGAAGAGTACGTATGAATTTATAGGAGAACAGGACTTTCCCGTTCAGCACACATGCCTTGTGCCTCCCGGCAGGTAAAATCACCAGTTCCCACTCCTCTTTTATGCCGGCAGCCGTCCTCACCCTTTCATATACAGTGTTAATGCAATGTATAGCCAAACCAAACCTGTCTGGGATAGGTTCTGCGCGCAGTTCTGCCGCACAAATGACGAACATGAGTGCAATCAACGTATTTCTTGCCACGAGTTTCATATCAATTCCTTCTTGTGCCCTGCTGTATACTTCCGAATCTCAGCAATCTGCCGGTCTTAAGTTATCCAAGAAGGGACAAACCGTAAAATTCTTGGGTAAGCCTAGCCCTTCACCCAAACCATAACTAACTCGTGGCCGTCTTTGGGGTCATCTCTCCAGTACCAAAGGTTGGGTATACCGTATTGCCTGGCGAGATTATCCGCTCGGTCAAGTCGCTCTGTAAGGGGTAGTTTATCCCAATTGATTATTTCTTCACGCTGTCCCATGCTACTAACTCCTTCTGAGGCGTATAGCCCTCATATTCGTCTAATGCAACTCCCATGCCACTGAGATTTTGTGACGGTTAAGACACCACAAAAAGTTTAATGTATCACCTTGTGGGAAAACATGTTACGTTGCGCTGTAAGCGAGCTGTGTGGGCGGGTGTCATGCAATACTTCTATGGAACCGTTCCTACAATCTATGTAGTCTTATCTACAAGAATTGTAGGGCGGGCCTTCGGTGTACAGGCCTGAAGAAGCTCCTTCAACCTGAGTTCTTTCCTAATGCGGGCTATATCTCCGGGGTCGGGTTGAAACGGGAAATCCCTGAACGGCTCACCTGGACGGTAGCTCCCAAAGGGGCGGTTGCAGCCTATGTCACCGTCTTCACTGGGGCATCCACCGGTTATAAAGGGCCTGCCGCTCTCCACGACCTCTTCTATAATCTCTCTCAAATAGGGCTTGATACCGGTAAGCTTCCCCTTCGAATCAAATTCCAGATCATGTGGCTCTATGAGGTCCCCCTCCGCCGTATAGGCCAGGAGTTGTGCGCGGCGAAACCTCTTTAAAGCGGGCCTCTTCCTTCGGGACATTCGGGAATCTGGTTCAGGGTAAAAGCTGAATAGGTGGATGAGCGCACCCATCTCGTGCACACTGTAGAAACACTCCACCAGTTCCCTGTCCGTCTCACCTATGCCTACCATGATGTGGCAGCTTACCCTTTTGTGTCCAAAGACCTCAACACCACTCCTGAGCGTATTAATATAATCCTCCCATGATAGCGGCCCACGTACTTGCACACCCCTCGTCAGATTGAACACCCTCTCTGATGCGGCATCAAGCCCAACACCCAAGTAATCCGCCCCCAGGGTCTTTAATTTCCTCAAATCCCCCGTGCTGAACTGACCCGGGGTAATGAGCACGGAGAGGGGGGTGTCTGTTGCCTCCCGCACGGCCCTGCCGAGGCCAATGGTATCTTTAACTGCACTGGGGTGAAAGACGGTTGAAATACACACGCGGCGGATGGTGTCCCTATATCTTGATAGCCTGTCCAGGATTTCACTGGTCCTTAAAATGGGCC
>JBHICS010000115.1:0-4722 GCA_046759685.1 Candidatus Brocadiales bacterium
GAAGATTCGCCGACTCTACCACAACAAGGTCATTGTGGGCTTCGCAGGTGCCACCGCAGATGCCTTTGCGCTGATGGAACGATTTGACTCAAAGCTCGAGGAGTTTCAGGGCAACGTCCTAAAAAGTGCCTATGAGCTGGCCAAGGACTGGAGGACAGATAGGGTGCTGAGGAGGCTCGAGTCGCTCCTGGTGGTGGTTGACAAGGACACCTCTCTCCTTATATCCGGCAGCGGCGATATAATAGAGCCTAGCGATGGTATAATAGGAGTAGGGTCCGGCGGGCCCTATGCAACGTCTGCCGCTAGGGCACTTCTAAATAACACAGACCTAAGCGCTAAGGAGATAGTGGAAAAGGCCCTGGGAATCGCGGCAGATATATGTGTGTTCACCAATAGAAATATTGTCATAGAGGAGATAGAGTAGTGCAGGAGCTTACTCCGCGTCAGATTGTAAAAGAGCTGGACAAATATATAGTGGGCCAGAAGGATGCCAAGAGGGCGGTGGCTGTTGCCATAAGGAACCGCTGGAGGAGGCTACAGCTAGAGCCCGGGTTGAGGGAAGAGGTTTTGCCCAAAAACATTATCATGATAGGGCCTACTGGCGTTGGAAAGACGGAGATAGCCCGCAGGCTGGCCGCCCTGGTAAAGGCCCCTTTCCTGAAGGTTGAGGCCTCAAAGTACACAGAGGTGGGATATGTGGGCAGGGATGTGGAGTCCATGATAAAGGATTTAGTGGAGATTTCTGTCAGTATGGTGAGGAGCGAAAAGATAAAGGAGATGCGCCCGTTGGCAGAAAAAAGGGCCGAGGAAAGACTGCTCGACCTTCTCCTGCCGCCCCTACCCACAAGTGGAAAGGCGGAAGAAGACAAAGAGGCAGAATCCAGCCATGTAGAGACAAGAGAAAAGCTTAGGAAGAGGCTAAAGGAGGGTAAGCTTGATGACCGTACGGTCGAGATTACCATGCAGGAAAAACCCATGGTAGTGCACGGGATGATAGCCGGTGCAGAAGACCTGGGCATGGACTTCCAAAATATGTTAGAGAGGATGCTCCCCTCCAGTACACAAACAAAGAAACTCTCTGTGAAGGAGGCTCGCCACATCCTCACCCAGCAAGAGGCAGAAAAGGCCGTTGACAAAGAAAGGGCCATCCGGGAGGCAGTCGATAGGGCTGAGAATACCGGGATAGTCTTTATAGACGAGCTGGACAAGGTTGCGGGGCGTGAGGCCGGACGAGGCCCGGACGTCTCCCGTGAAGGGGTTCAGCGCGATATGCTACCCATTATCGAAGGCACTACAGTAGTTACCCGCTACGGCATGGTTAAGACAGACCGTGTACTGTTTGTTGCGGCCGGCGCCTTTCACGTCTCAAAGCCGTCAGACCTCATTCCAGAGATTCAGGGTCGCTTCCCCATCAGGGTAGAACTTGAAAGCCTTAACAAAGAAGATTTTATAAGGATCTTGCAAGAACCTAGGAACGCCCTTCTAAAACAATACACGGCCCTGCTTGAAACAGAAGGCGTGAGGGTGAAGTTCGAGCAGGATGCCGTCAAGGAGATAGCCGAGATAGCAACTAAGGTCAACCTGCGCACACAGAATATCGGTGCGCGTCGGCTACACACCGTTATGGAGAAGCTACTCGAGGATGCCTCCTTCGATGCCCCCGACCTGGACCACCGAGAGCTGAAGATAGACGCCAAATACGTCACGGAAAAATTAGAGGCCGTAATTAAGGACGAGGATTTGAGTAGGTATATCCTCTAAAACCTCTGAAAATCCCTGCATACGCCTTAGGCGGACCATTCTGAGTAGGGGCATCCGCCTCAGGCGGATCAGATGACAAACCGTCACAACGGTACACCGCAGGATCTTTCTGAAGGCAGATTCGCCTCTGGCGAACTTAAGTCCTGCGGCACCCCCCTTGATTGGGAGAGGAAAAACAGTAGCCACCCTCACGACGGGGCGCATCGGGGCTCGATAAGTGCCTTACAGTTGTTTCAACTCAAACCCTTTCTCAGTAAAAAGTCTAACGCAGGCATCCACCACATTGGCGTCGTAAAGAGTACCCTTATTTTGTGAGATTTCCTCAAGGGCCTTGTCTACACCGAGGGCCGGACGGTAAGGTCTGTGGGAAGACATGGCCTCGACGACGTCGGCCCCACCTATAATTCTTGCCTCCAGGAGAATTTCTTCTCCTGACAGACCATTGGGATACCCGGAACCGTCCATCCTCTCATGATGTTGTAGCAATATTTGGGCAACCGGCCACGGAAACTCTATCCCTTTTAATATATCGTGACCGACCCTGGGGTGGGTTTTAATTATTTCAAATTCACTTCTGGTCAATCGGCTGGGCTTGGTGAGGATCTCCGCGGGTACGGCTATCTTGCCGGTATCATGAATTATCCCGGCTATACGGACACCGTCAACCTGCCCCTCTGGAAGGCCCATCTCCTCTGCTACGGCGCGACCAAGAGCGGCCACACGCTGCTGATGGCCAGATGTATAGGGATCCCTCGCTTCGAGCGTTGCCGCCATGGCCTGGATGGTTCCCCCCAGGGCTTTTCGCAGCTTCTCCAAACTCTGTCTGCGTTCTTCTTGTGCCTGTTCTACCTGCTTACGTTCGCTAATGTCTCTCATTATACCTATTGCATTCCACTTGCCCTTTAGCTTTACAGCAGAAATGGAGAGTTCTATCGGGAATTCTGTTCCATCCCTCCTGGTAGCTATGACTTCTTGCGTTTCTCCAATTAGAGGGCCTTGCCCTGTCTCTTTGAATACCTTGAACTGTTCAAAATAGTCTTCATGCAACCTATCTGGAATAACTAATTCGTGAAAATTTTTTCCTGTTGCTTCTTCCCGTGAATAACCAAATATCCTTTCTGCTGCCTCGTTCCAATACGAAATCTTTTCTTTATTATCTCTCATAATGATAGCATCTTGGGCTGAAGCGCTTATAGTTCGGAATTTCTCTTCACTGTCCCTCATCTCTTCCTCGGCCCGCTTGCGCTTCCGCCGTACCTCCGCCTCGACCAATTCCCGCTCAATAGCGGGAACAAGCCGTGCTAGATTGCCTTTCATGATATAGTCATGCGCACCGGCCCTCATGGCTGCTACTGCTGTTTCTTCCCCAATTTTGCCTGATACGACAATAAATGGCAGGTCGAGTCCCTTTTTCTGCAATAACTCCAAAGCGGCAAGTCCACTGAAGTGTGGCATGACATAATCGGAGAGGATGATATCCCATGTCTGTCTATCAAGCGCTGCGTTCATGGCCTTGGGTGTGTCAATCCGTTCAAATGTCGGGTCGTAGCCACTGCGACGCAGTTCATGCCGTACCAACTCAGCGTCGTCCTCCGAATCCTCAACAATCAATACTCGAAGCGGTTTTCCCATCTAAGCCTTTCTTATCTTCGGTGGGGGTTCGTTCAAGAGTAGCCAGTATAGGCCCAGTTGCCGCACTGCGTCGGCGAATTGCTTGAAGTCCACCGGTTTGCGGACATAGCTGTTTGCGCCCAAGCTGTAGCTGCTAATCATGTCTTGCTCCTCGCTTGATGCCGTGAGAACAACCACGGGAATCAGCTTCGTCCGCTCGTCGATGCGCATGGTTCGCAAAACCTCAAGTCCGTCCAATCTGGGCATCTTCAAATCCAGCAGGACAACCACCGGCATGGCGCTGGTGTCGCGGTCGGCGTGCGCACCGGAGGCGAAGAGATAGTCCAGCGCCTCTACCCCATCACGCGCCACCACCACCGCGTTCGTAATATTGTGTTTCCTCAATGCACGCAGGGTCAGCTCCACGTCATCGGGGTCGTCCTCTACCAGCAGAATAATCTTGTCCTTCGCTTTGCTCACGTTTCCCGTTGGGTTCTTGCTTTTCGCTTTGTCCTTATTTTTCATAATTATTCCTATCATTTAGGTTGAATCTGGTTGAAGCGTGAAGTAAAACGCCGCTCCCTGTTCCATCTCCCTCTACAGGCCACCTCTTTTTCCCCTTTCTTGGCGTGCATCTTCTTCCCCCCTTGACGGCTCTGTTTCTCTCTACCCCCTCCCTCGACGGGAGGGGGTAGGGGAGGGTGAACCTAACAATCACCTCCAGTACCCCACTTATGTTTGTTAACACATCGTTATTCCAAAACCTCAAAACCTTAAAACCCTGTTTTTTAAGCCCGTCGTCTTTTTCATTATCTCTGCCTTTTTCTCTTGCGTGATGTCTACCGTCTACTTTTGTTATTATCCGTTTCTCAAAACAGACAAGATCTACAATATAATTACCAATAGGTTGTTGCCTTCTGAATTTAAGCCCTTCTAATTGTTTTGACCTTAGATGTTTCCATAACAAACTTTCCGCATTGGTTGACTTCTTTCTAAGGTTCTTAGCAATGGCGACAACTTGTCGGCCAATTTTACTCACCCCCACCCTTCCTTCCCCCATCGAGGGGGAGGGCAAGTAAGCAGCCACTCGATTTATCGAGCCTACATATTGCTTATTTATCAAAAGCCCCATAAATGGGGTCACGCCTCAGGCGGATTCGCCTTCGGCGAACAGCTACATTGCCCCTACCTTTCAGTTAGGTCCAGTTAAAGTGTGAAATAGAATGTCGCTCCCTTTTCCACCGCCCCTTCGGCCCAGACAATGCCGCCGTGGCGGTGGATGATGCGCTGTACGGTGGCCAGACCAATGCCGGTGCCCGGATACTCGTGCTTGCCGTGCAGCCGCTGAAA
>JBHICS010000116.1:0-4708 GCA_046759685.1 Candidatus Brocadiales bacterium
GTCTATAACGCTGCTGCGGTGATATACGGGGGAAAGGTCAAGAAGATTTACCACAAGATACTCCTGCCCAATTATGGCGTCTTTGATGAAAAACGGTATTTTACGCCGGGTAAAGAGACGCCTGTATTTGTAATGGACGGCGTCGTCTTCGCAGTCAACATCTGTGAAGACATCTGGCACGAAGAGGGTCCAACCAAATCTCAGGCCCGAAAGGGCGCCGGGCTTATTATAAACATCAACTCCTCACCTTATCATGCTGGCAAGATAAGGTTGCGGCAAAAAATCGTACGCAGGCAGGCGCTGGATAACAAGGTCTTTATCTCCTACACAAATCTAGTCGGTGGGCAGGACGAACTGGTATTCGACGGGCAGAGTATGGTTTTAGATAGTCAGGGCAGGTGTGTTGCCCTGGCAGAGGCCTTTGAGGAGGATTTATTGGCCGCCGATCTGGAGATACCACTCCCTGCAAAAGCAAAGACCCCGCGGGGCGTTATTGTCCTGCCAAAGAAAATACGCTACGAGGAGAAACCGCCTCTACGTAAAAGAAGGCGGCCTCACCTGAAACCACTTGAGGAGGTGTACCGTGCCTTGACCCTCGGATTGAGGGACTATATCTCCAAGAACGGTCTGGGAGATGTAGTTATTGGTTTGAGTGGCGGGATAGACTCCGCCTTGACGGCTGCCATTGCGGTAGATGCCCTGGGCAGGGACGCCGTATGCGGCGTATTCATGCCGTCATTTTACACCTCAAAGGCAAGCGATGAAGACGTCATGGAGTTGGTAAGGAATCTGGGCATTACGCTGAAGATAATACCAATCCATAAAGAATTCACAGACTATCAGCGAAGCCTTAGGGCACACTTTGTGGGCTATCCTGTGGATGAGACAGAAGAGAACCTCCAGGCACGGATAAGGGGAAACATCCTGATGGCCCTGTCAAATAAGTTTGGATACCTCGTGATTAGCACCGGAAATAAGAGCGAGGTTTCTTGTGGATACTGCACCATCTATGGGGATATGGTGGGCGGGTTTGGCGTACTCAAAGATGTTCCCAAGACCCTGGTTTATCAACTGGCTCGGTTCCGAAATACGGAGAGAGAGATAATCCCCAAAAGGGTTATTAAGAAAGCGCCATCCGCAGAGTTAAAACCAGGGCAGAAAGACTCCGATACCCTGCCGCCCTTTGATGTCTTAGACCCGATACTAAAGGCATACGTCGAGGAGGACAAGAGCTTCGAGGAGATTGTTGCGAAAGGTTATGATAAAAAGATTGTGAAAAAGGTCATTACCATGGTTGACGAAAACGAGTACAAGCGCCGTCAGGCCGCCCCTGGCATAAAGATAACGCCAAAAGCCTTTGGAAAGGACCGCAGGATGCCGATAGCGAACAAATACACGGATTAGGTTGCACGTTTTATCTTATTCTCCGCTTGACACTTATACAAACCTTCTGATACATTGATTTTATAACCTGTATGTTCAGCTCTGGAGGTATCTTCTAGATTGTCAAAGACCTGCGCCTTTATCACCCTTGGCTGTAAAGTAAACCAGTATGACACCCAGGTCCTGCGGGAGGCCCTGGGCAGGAAGGGCTACCGGGAGGTCCCCCCAGACAGCACGGCAGACCTTTATGTGGTTAATACCTGTGCGGTTACATCTAACAGCGAGGTAAAATCCAGGCAGGAAATCAGAAAGGTTGTGCGTCTAAAGCCCGAAGCGGAGGTGGTGGTAACGGGTTGTTATGCCAATGCCGACTCGGGGACGCTGGAGAAGATAGCGGGTGTGGACCGCGTGGTGGATAGCGAGGCCCTTACACGGTCGTTAGTCGATGAAACTAGTGATTACCCACCCGATTCAGGCATCAGTAGGTTTGAGGGCCATAGCAGGGCCTTTCTGAAGATAGAAGATGGTTGTGATGCCCACTGTTCCTACTGCATCATACCGGCGCTGAGAGGCGGGGTCAGGAGTAAGGCCCCGGAGACCATACTAGCAGAGGCACGAAGGCTGGCTGGGAACGGTTACAGGGAGGTGGTTCTTACGGGCGTACACCTTGGGGCATACGGCCGTGACCTGGACGGTACAACCATCATTAATGTCCTAAAAGGACTAAAGGAGATTGAGGGCATTTCCAGGATAAGGCTGAGCTCCCTGGAGGCAATGGAGGTGACTGATGAGCTTGTTGAACTTATGGCAGGCGGGGAAAAGATATGTCCACACCTCCACCTTCCACTACAGAGTGGCGACGACGATGTCTTAAAGATAATGAACAGGCGATACACTGTGGGGGAATATCTGGAGGTTTTAGATAAAATCCGGTCAAAGCTTCCAAATCCCTCCTTCTCTACAGACATAATGGTGGGCTTCCCTGGGGAGGGGCCAGAGCAGTTTGAAAATACGCTTAATGTGTGCCGGCAGGCAGGCTTCTCTAGGATGCACATCTTTCCCTACAGCCCGAGGAAGGGCACACCGGCCGCCAGCATGCAGGGTCGTCCTGACACCAAAGATGTAAAGGGTAGAAGAGCCGTCCTTGAGACTTTAGGGCGGGAACTGGCCCTAAGTTACAAAACTGTATTCCAGGGAAGGATGGTGGACGTCTTGGTGGAGGAGTGCGGTTCTGGCGGTGTGCTTTCTGGATATTCAGAGCGCTATATAAAGGCCTTATTCCCTGGACCGCGAAGACTTATTGGTAGCGTCGTATCAGTTGAGGTAGCAGAAGTATTCCCCGGTTACGTAAGAGCGCTGTGGAGAGGAGACACATGATTTCACGCAAGTTTTCAATAGCTACAATAGCGGTACTTCTTTTAATCCTATTTCCAGCCCCTTCAATGCCAGCCGCGTCGGCAGATGATGTCGCTCCACTTTTTGATAGGGAATATTTCCCTGTTGTCCACAAGGTCATGCTAAGCGCAAAGAAGAGCATACTCTGTACTATGTACATGTCGCAACTCAGCATAAATCATCCATTCGGCGCAGAGAGCCTGTTGCTAAGGGACTTAATAAACGCCAAAAACAGGGGAGTCGAGGTACGTATAATACTTGAGGATAACCCCGAGAGGAACAATAAGTATGCCTACAATTTCCTCAAGGATGGCGGTGTGGCAGTTGCTTATGACACGGATCAAATCACCACCCACAGTAGGTTCCTGGTAATTGATGACGAGGTTACCGTTGTTGGCAGCCACAACTGGACCTTTGGCGGCCAAAGGATGAATCGCGAGGCCTCGGTACTTATAAAATCCAAGAAGGTGGCGAAGGCATTCAGGAAGGTCTTTGAACAGATTACAGTGAAGGAAGAGGCGGAAGAATGAGACGCAGGGAGTTTCTTGGTCTGGTACTTAAAGGTGGTTTGTGCACCTTATTTCCTATTCTCAAAGTACTTCCCACCAGCGCCTTTGCAATGGGTGAAAAATCCAGATTCATTTTTGCCCAGCTTGAGTATCGGGGGGGTAACTGGAACTCAAGACCCCGGGCTGCGAGGGTGTTGGTGTGGGAACTGGTGAAAAGGACCAGCGTAGAGGCAAAACTAAGCATCATGAGCGTCAAGCCCCATGACCCTGCAATCTTTGAATCTCCTTTTCTATATATGGTGGGTGACCAGGAGTTTGAGCCATTTAATGAAAGGGAAAGAGAGAATCTCAGGAGATATCTGGAATTTGGCGGCACGCTGTTGGTGGATGACAGTTCGGGCAAGCCAGGCTACGGGTTTGACAAGAGTGTGAGGCGGGAGCTTTCTGCCATATTTCCGGGCAAGAAGCTTACAAAACTCTCCGACGACCACACTATATACAGGTCCTTCTATCTTGTAAACAAACAAGGCGGGAGGATAATCACAAACCCATACCTTGAGGAGCTTAACCTGGAGGGCCGCACGGCCGTAGTGTATTCCCAGAACGACCTTGGCGGCGCCTGGGCTAGAGATGGCCTTGGGAACTGGGAATATGAGGTCTTCCCTGGCGGTGAGTCCCAGCGTACCACAGCCTTTCGGCTGGGTATTAATATCGTCCTCTACGCACTCACCGGTGATTATAAGCAAGACCAGGTCCACCTACCTTTCATCTTGAGGAGGCAGATGTAGGATGTTGGATTTCTTTAAAATTTTTCTCTTTGGCTCCACTTCTAAGGAGGTGGTGTCGTTAACATTTGCCGGAGCAGGAGACCCATGGCTTAGGGTCGCTGTGGTGGCGCTTGCCCTAGTTGTGATTGTCATATCATGGATGAGCCTGCGCAGGATACCCTCTCTCCGCACAAAATCCTTTATCATTTTCCTCAGGTGTGTAGCAACGGCTGCACTGGTAGTGATGATACTCGAACCGCAGATACAGGAAGAGGAGACTGCACGGGTAAAGAATAAAGTGGTACTCGTATTTGACAGCTCAAAGAGCATGGCCATAAAGGCTGGCGGCCAAGAGAGATTTCAAAATGTTAGAGAATTTCTCCAGGAAAACGGGGCATTTTTAGAACTCCTGGAAAGGGATTTTGATGTGGACTACCTTAGCTTTTCCGGCTCAGAGAAGCTAAAGGAAGTTAGAAGGGCAGATGTAGAGGCAGGTGTTCCCCTGGAAGGTCAATCTACGGATATTGCCGCACTTCTCAGGGGATTTATAAAGCGCTATCAAGAAAGACATGTCAGCGGTATCCTGTTATTCTCCGACGGACGAGACACAAGCGGTATCCCTGCCGAGGAGAAACTTGATGAGCTTGAAAAACT
>JBHICS010000117.1:0-4707 GCA_046759685.1 Candidatus Brocadiales bacterium
GAGATGCGTGAAGCGTTATTTTACAGTTACCCACTACATCGTCAAGGTCTTTAGTCGGCGCAAGTATCCGATCGATTGTAGTATGCCTCACAAAAGCCGCCCTCAGGCCATAAACTAAGGTCTAAAAGACACATCCACACTTCATTGAAGACTTACGCTCGGCATTTCGCGTTGACACCTGAATTTTTGGGCTGATATAATCGAGTCAGGAACTTTACTTGTCATTGTGATTCGCCTCAGGCGAACTGAAGCCCGCGGCTCCTTGCTACACATTAAAAACGCAATTGTAGCTGCCCGATTCATCGGGCTGTTTAATACGCCCCATAAATGGGGCCGCTACGGATAGGCAGCTTGCTACACCTTAGTTTGTCACTGCGATCCGCCTCTGGCGTAGAAGCAATCTCTTGAGCGCATCTGCCTATGGTACGACGTCAAGACACACCTTGATGCCGAAGAACCCTAATTATGAAGAACGTAGAAATAGCCTCCATATTCGAAAAGATGGCCGACGTCCTTGAGCTTAAGGGCGAGAACCGTTTTCGTATCAACTCCTACCGCAAGGTAGCCAGGGTGATAAACGACCTGACCGAAGATATAGAGGAGCTGGCACATCAGGACAGGCTAAAGGACATCCCTGGCGTGGGCGAGGGCCATGCGGAGAAAATAGGGGAATATCTGCGTACAGGCCACATGCACAAATACGACGAGGTCATGAAGGGTGTTAGTGAAGAGACGGTGGCCCTTATGCAAATCTCCGGCCTGGGCCCAAAGACGGTGGCCTTGCTTCATAAGGAATTGGGTATAGTGGGCATTTCCGACCTGGAGAAGGCTATACACGAACATAGGCTAACCGGTCTCAAGGGACTGGCGGATAAGAAGATAGAAAACATACTTAAGGGCATTGAGTTGTATAAGACCAGCCGCGAGAGGATAGAGCTCGGTGTCGCCCACCCGGTGGTAAATCAACTTGTAAACAGACTAAAGAAGGTCCGCGGTGTAAAGGCCATTAAACCCGCAGGCTCACTCCGCAGGATGAAGGAGACTATAGGCGACATAGACATCCTGACCGCCGGTGCCGCAGGCGTGAAAGGTGGGGACATTGTAAAATCCTTTGTAGGCATGCCTGGTGTCACGCAGGTCTTGGCTGCGGGCGAGACAAAGGGTTCTATTAGGCTTGAGGAGGGTCTTCAAGTGGACCTCCGTGTGGTGGACGCCGATTCCTTTGGCTCGGCACTCCAGTACTTCACCGGCTCAAAGGCCCATAACATACACCTGCGGGAGATAGCAAAAAAGAAGGGTATGAAGGTAAGTGAGTACGGCATATTTAAGGGTAAAAAGAAACTGGGCGGCCGGCTGGAGGAGGACATCTACAACGTCCTTGGCATGAAGTGGATACCCCCTGAACTCCGCGAAGACCGGGGGGAGATAGAGGCCGCACAGAAAGACTGCCTCCCACATCTGGTAGAACAAAAGGACATAAAGGGAGACCTGCACGTACACTCCAAGTGGTCTGACGGCCACTCCACATTTGAGGAGATAGCCGCCCGTGCCCAGGCAATGGGCTATAAATACTGCGTAGTATCGGACCATACAAAATCCACCCGCATCGCCCACGGACTCGATGAAAAGCGACTGCTAAAAGAATTAGAAGAAATTGATAAGTTAAACAAGAAACTCAAGGGCTTCAGGCTCCTTAAGGCATCCGAGTGTGATATACGGACCGACGGGTCCATGGACATGCCCGACGAGATACTTGAGAAGCTAGACATCGTACTCGCCGCCATCCACGCCGGCTTCCGACAACCCAAGGAACAGATAACAGAGAGAATGCTTGCTGCCGTCCGCAACCCGTACGTGAACATAATCGTCCACCCCACCGGACGGCTCATAAGCGCACGCGAGGGGTATGATCTGGACATGGACAGGGTTATGGAAGCATGCGCTGAGACGGGCACGGCCATGGAGATAAACTCCTACTTCGACCGGCTTGACCTGAACGACATAAACGCAAGAAAGGCCAAGGAGATGGGCGTCAAGGTGGCCATCTCCACCGATACACACTATCTAGACCAGCTCTGGATGATGGAGCTTGGAGTCGGCGTTGCCCGCAGAGGGTGGCTCGAGACAAAGGACGTCATAAACACCTACTCCCTCGAAAAGCTCCTCAAATTCTGCCAGGCAAAGAGGAAGAAACTGGCCACACGGCGGTAATTGAAAGGTTGGTATCCGTCCACAGTGTTTGGTGAAATGTAGCGTGGTAGGGGCATCCGCCTCTGGTGGACTCGTAATGACAAATGCGTTCAAGGGATTGCTTCTCCACCTGAGGCGGAACGCAATGACAAGAGGAACACAAAGGTCAACGACCTAAAGGTCGCTGTCTACCATAAATTTGGGATAACAGGTAATGTGGGGTACGTACTGTCTTAGGCGGGTCTTACGACTTGACGTACCATATTATTCCGTAGTTGCCCGATTCATCGGGCTGTTTAATACGCCCCATAAATGGGGCAGCTACAACTACAACAACTCCCCCTGCGCCTCTTTGAGGGCGTCAACCTTTTTTGTGGACGCGGATTTAGTCTCGCCCAGTGTCTCGATACGCTCTAGGCGGGTGCTGAACTTATCAAGGTCCTTGCTTGCGTCCTCGTACTTCTGGAGGCTGTTCCTGAGGTGCTTCCCAAGGGTCTCAAAGTCGTCACCGAACTTACCGAAATCGC
The DNA here is from genome assembly GCA_046759685.1 of Candidatus Brocadiales bacterium. Lineage (GTDB taxonomy): Bacteria > Planctomycetota > Brocadiia > Brocadiales > Bathyanammoxibiaceae > JBHICS01. Next base: position 2,718 of record JBHICS010000117.1, read on the forward strand.
CCCTGAGGGCCTGAAGGTGTTTCAAGACCTCCTCCACCCTCTCCTCTATCCTCATCCCCCTGAGGCCCAACAATATGGTCTGCAGATATGAGTAAAAGGTGTTAGGGGAGACAGGGATGACCTTCTTCTTCATGGCATAGTCCGAGATGCCGCCCCCCGCAGACTCGTCCTTGATAATGGTCTCGTAATAGACGTTCTCGGCAGGGATATACATAAGGGCGAAATCAAACGTCCTCTCGGCAGGGCGTATGTATTTGTCGGCTATCGTGTCAATATGCTTCTTCACGTTGTTTAGGAATTCCTTCCTCGCGCGTCTCTTTGTCTCCTCGTCACCTGCCTCTAAACACTTCTTGAAATTCTCCAGAGGGAACTTGGCGTCTACGGGCACCAACCTCTCGCCTAGCATGATGATGGCATCCACCCTGACACCGTCCCTGAACTGGTACTGGAATGAGTAATGGTTCTGCGGGATGGTCTGTTTGAGTAAATCAGCGAGCAAGAGTTCGCCAAACCCACCCCTCAGTTTGGGCGGGCGCAGTATGTCGTGGAGGCTTGCAACGTCCTTACTTATCTCCACCACACGGTTGGTGGCCTGATGGAGTTGGCCCAGTTTGTTCTGCACATCTCCCACCACCTTTGCTGCGTTATCAAGCCTGGTGCCAAGGGTCTCTTGGGAGCGTATCAATAACTCCTGGTGTGAGTGGAGGCGCTGGCCCACCTGGTCTGTAAGTTGGCTCAGGCCCTGACGGGTCTCGGCCCTAAGGTCGTTTAATTGCTGCTGGAGCATGAGGGTCTCCTCCCCCCTTTCACGCCTCCTACCCACGACCGCAATCCAGATGCTAAGCCCTACCAGCAAAATGAGCAAGATAAGTATCGCAACGTTCATGAACTCCATATAACCTACCCCTTATATCTAACTTCAATTATGCCTTTGTCTTTAAAACCGCCACCCCAGACCGTTTCCGAGATGTTAACCTATTTACCCTTCCTGCTCAATGATTTTTAGTGAACATCTTGATTTCTCTAACCATCACTCTAACTCCCCCCAAATCCGCTTGACACCTCTAGGGAGGTTGGATTACAATCTAATTGCCTACCGGAAGTGGAAGTAGTTATGAAGACGTTACTTAAACTCATCCATAACAATAAAGATTTCAGGTCTCTCCTCAAGGATTTAAAGTCCGGCGGTGACTTCCGGGCAGGCGGGTTGTGGGGCTCGTCCGCTGCATATCTACTCAGTGCACTTGCAGAAGGTGCACCCTCCTGGATGCTCATTATTACCAGCAGTGTGGAAGAGGCCGAGGAGTTTGAGGAGGACCTCAATCTCTTCAGACCCGGTACCGCCGCTGTCTTTCACCCGTGGGAAGGTTTTTCTACCGAAAAATGGAGACCGTCCATACAGCTCCCGCCGAATATCTCCAGATCCTTCACCCACTGCTATTTGAAGACACAAAAGATTCTAACAGGCAGCGTGACGTATCGGCCATACCAACCATATCGATCATAGTCTGCCCCATCCAGTCGCTGCTGCAGAGATTGCCCAAGCCCGGTACATTATTGAAAAACACTCTGAAGATTTCCGTCGGTGATGAAATAAAACAACACAAACTCCTGCACTGGCTCACTGAGAGGGGTTTTAACAGGGTCTCTCGTGTAGAGGCACCCGGGGAGTACAGCATGTGCGGTGGGATCATGGACGTCTTTCCCGAATCCTCCGACCTGCCCATCCGCATAGAACTCTTTGGTGACACGGTGGAATCCCTGCGCATCTTTAGTCCCGATACACAGACGTCCCTCAGGCAGCTAAAGGACGTCAATATACTCGCCCTCAGGGAGGAGTCGTCTCCCATCGAAGAAGACGGCTCTCTTCTCGACTATCTACCTAGCGAGGCCTGGGTAGTGCTGAGGGAGCCGGCACAAATCGAGGAACGTGCGATAAGGTCTACACCGGTCCGGCCACAGACACAGCCCCAGAGCCGACCAGATGATC
>JBHICS010000118.1:0-4678 GCA_046759685.1 Candidatus Brocadiales bacterium
AGCTACCTACTGCCAGAGGTCCCGTTGCCCCCCAGTTGACCCTCGAAGCGCTGAAGACGTCACCCCATGGAAAGCGCCTACCGTCGGTGCCCCTTGCCGCCTTCTCCCATTCCGCCTCGGTAGGAAGCCGCTTTCCCGCCCAGGCAGCGTAGGCGTAAGCATCATACCAGTCCACCCTTGCTATGGGGAAATCTGGGTGGTCGAAGTACCTATCTTCATACCACTTGTCGGGTGTGTGGTCTTTGTTCTTGGGCTCTCCAGGATAGCACTTACTGTGGTCTCCCGTCTCACGTATGTATTGTAGGAACTCCCAGTACTGGGCAGTAGTAACCTCATACTTGTCGATGTAAAAGGCATCCAAATAAACCTCTCTCTGGGGAGTTTCTTCTACCCGCGCATTCTTGCTCATCTCATCAGTAAATTTACTTCCCATTACAAAGCTACCTGCCGGTATGACAATCATCTCGCTCCATTTGGCCTTGTTTTCATCTAAGGCCTTCCTCATTATCTCGTTTCTTCGTTTTTCCTTCTCCTGTTGCCTTTTTTCTTTCTCCCAGGGCTTGAGACCAATCTCCGTCTTCTCTAACATCGCCACATAGCGCTCTATCTGCTCCCTTTCCTTGGTATTCTCGTAAGGTATTAACCTGAGGCATTCGTCCAGATGCCCCAGGGCAGCCTTTTTGTTACCCAACTTCCAGTAAACCCCACCAAGGTTATAGTGCACCGTCGGGTTTGAGGAGTCCAACTCTTCCGCCTTTAGGTATTCCTCCAAGGCTTCATCAAACAACGCCTCTTCTCTCAGGCGGTCTGCCTTTTCCAGGTGTTCCTTAACCAGGTCCTTGATCTGGTCCTCGCTGATATCCTTTGGGACAGTCTCCACCTTTTCAGCCAGTACAGGCTCAAGCCTCGCACCATCATAACGGCAGAACGTCTCCCCAGGTATACCCTTCTGCCAGCACTTAGGGCAGATGAGCACCGCTTCGACGTCCTCGAGTTCCTTGCCATCCTTTCCACAGAAGGTTACATCATCCAAATATATCTGGCCACAGTCCGGGCATCTCTTCGCCTTCAGCGTTTCGGTCAGAGACCATGCAAAAGACGTTGACATGAAAATACTAACGACAAATAGTACACATACAAAAAACCTCATTCTTCTAGCCTCCAGCGTCTTAAGCGACTACACGAACCTCCCTAACAAGGGCTTTAAACCATCAATTTTACCGCAAAGGCCCTAAAAATCAACACACTAAAAACACTTGAAACAAGTAATGTGGTTGTGGTAAAATTTGCCTTCTTCGAAGCTTGACCTTGACCGAGTCCCGTGAAGAGGAGGGTACTGATGGCAGAAGGCGAGAAGTGTGAATGTTGGTCCACGACGGCCATAGAGTGGGTAAAACAGAATAAAAAGACCGTAGGGATCGGCCTTGGCCTTTTCCTGCTGGTATCCGCCATCGGCAGCCTACAGATGTACCACTACTCTGAGACCAATGAGTTTTGTGGCACGCTCTGCCATGAGATGGACATACATTATTCCTCCTACATGGAATCCAAACATCACAACGAGCACGTGCACAACTGCCATGAGTGTCACGTGGGCCCTGGCTTAAAAGGTTTCCTCCATGCAAAGCTTAGTGACGGCAACCATGATACATTCGAGCATATAAAGGGGACGTTTGCCGACGGCAGAATCATAGAAATTGCAGAGGATAGCATACCAATAGTAAACGGAAACTGTGTGAGATGCCATAGCGAAGGATACACAAAAGACGCAACACACCTGCCCGCCGTAGCGGCAAGTACGCGCAAAATAGGAGAAAACATCCTCAAAAACCTCATATGTACCGATTGCCATGCCGGCTTGGTACATCCCCACATGCCGGGAGACCTATTCAAGGCATACACAGAGATGAAGAAGTCCAACCCTAAGGCCAAAATAGAACCTGTAGGCACATATAATAACGTAGAATGCCTGGGCTGCCATAAGAACACCACCCCCAAGGTTGTAAAGGAATGGACTATGGGCAAGCACGCCCAGAAAGGTGTTACCTGTGATGGGTGCCACGGCAATGACCATGGTGTAATCAAGGAAAGGGCTGGACACGTCCCGGCCAGTACCTGTGCGCCATGTCACGAGAAGGCCTACCATGAGTTTAAGGAGACCAAGCACATACAGGGGCGGGTCGTAACGACCGTAGGGGGGGAAGATGTCAAAACAAAACAACTAACCATGTATCTCTGTAGAGACTGTCATCGCTTTAGCATCTTACGTCCGTGGGACGATACAGGTGAGGACTGTGGTTCGTGTCACTTAGGCCATACGTTCTCCAAGCAAGATGCCACGAAGTCTGGCACCTGCGAGCAGTGCCATATGGGTGGGGCGTTCCCAGACCATTCACAGCTTGATATATCAGAAAACTCCTTACATGGGAAGATGTTTGATAGGTGGAGTAAGAGAATGGGCCGCAAACCGACATGCCAGGAGTGCCATGGCCCAGAGAAGAGTCACAATTTTGAGAAATTCAGCGTTGTACCGGAATCACTCTAAAGAATTCGTATCGTAACGAATACCCGTTTACGCTAGAAAGGTCTTTACAATTGAGGTGTTCCGAAATAAAAAACCCACCTAAGTAGGTGGGTTTTTTATTCACTTAAGGAGTCTATCATGGGCAAAAATCTGGTAGAAAAGATATTGCAGGCACACATTGTCTCCGGTGAGCTAAAGACCGGCACGGAGATAGCGATATCCATAGACCAAACCCTGACCCAGGACGCTACGGGCACTATGGCCTATCTACAGTTTGAGGCAATGGGCGTCCCAAGGGTTCGTACCAAAGTCTCCGTGAGCTATGTAGACCATAACACGCTACAAACGAGTATAGAGAACACAGACGACTTCCTTTATCTCCAGACAATAGCGGCCAAATACGGCGTATACTATTCCAAACCCGGCAACGGCATCTGTCACCAGGTACACCTGGAACGATTTGCTGTTCCCGGGCAAATCATGCTTGGTTCTGATAGCCACACACCTACATGCGGTGGTCTCGGGATGATATCCATAGGGGTCGGGGGGCTGAATATTGCCGTAGCCATGGCTGGTGCACCATTTTTTATGACCATGCCAAAGGTAGCGCAAGTGAAACTGGTGGGTGCACCCGGTCCATGGGTAGCGGCCAAGGATGTTATACTCACACTTTTACAGCGGCTGAGTGTAAAAGGGGGCACTGGTAAGATATTTGAGTATGGTGGACCTGGTATAAAGTCCTTCGACGTCCCTGACCGTTCAACCATTACAAATATGGGTGCAGAGCTTGGGGCAACAACGTCCATCTTCCCAAGCGATGAAATCTCCCGCGAGTATATGAGGGCCCAAAAAAGGGAAAAAGATTGGATAGAAATGGGTCCCGATGAAGACTCCAGCTATGACGAGGAGATTGAAATAGACCTTGAGAGTCTTGAACCGATGATTGCAAGGCCGAATAGCCCCGACAATGTATGTCGAGTAAAAGACGTTGCTGGTACGAAGGTGCATCAGGTCTGCATAGGAAGCTGTACAAATTCCTCCTTTCACGACCTAATGATGGTGGCCACTGCCCTAAGGGGGAAGAAAATTCCACCTGATTTGAGCCTGACGATAAGTCCTGGCTCGCGGCAGGTCCTGGAACTTATCGGCAGGAGCGGCGCCTTAGAAGACCTGATTGAGGCAGGGGCAAGGATATTGGAGCCTGCCTGTGGACCCTGCATTGGCATGGGTCAAGTTCCGTCAACGGGCAGTGTATCACTCAGGACCTTTAACAGGAACTTCCCTGGTCGATGCGGCACACCGAATGCCGAAGTATATCTCTCAAGCCCTGAGACAGCCGCAGCTACCGCACTGACAGGGGTAATAACAGACCCTAGGGAGCTAGGTAAGCCCATAAAGGTACGCCCACTTCGTAAAATACCGGTAGACGATGCATTTATCTTGCCTCCCGCAAAAGACCCCGCCAAGGTTGAGGTAATAAGGGGGCCCAACATCAAAGAGCTCCCGAAGAAAGAATCCATCAGCGATTCAATAGAAGGTGAGGTGCTTATAAAACTAGAAGATAACATAAGTACCGACCATATCTTGCCTGCAGGAACCCAGGTCCTTAAATACCGTTCCAATATACCCGCCATCTCCAAATTCACCTTCCTGTATGTGGACAAAGATTTTGTTAATAGGGCCAACGAGAAAAAAGGCGGGTTTCTATTGGGTGGCAGCAATTACGGCCAGGGTTCGAGTAGAGAACATGCCGCCCTTGCACCCATGCATCTTGGAATAAAGGCCGTCATAGCGAAGTCCTTCGCGAGGATACACAGGAACAACCTCATTAACACAGGGATTCTGCCGCTTGTCTTTGCAAATGAATCGGAATACGACCTGATAGATAAGGGTGACAAGCTAAAGCTACAGGATGTAAGGGCAGCACTCACCGAAAATAAACCGATGACTGTGCTAAACGTTACCAAGGGCAAGGAAATCAAGGTGGAACACAGGTTTACTAATAGAGAGGCGCAGATAGTCCTTGCCGGTGGATTGTTGAATTATCAGGCCCAGAAAGCCGAGCGCAAGCAATGAGGACAAAGATAACCATAGTTGGGGCAGGAAATGTAGGTGGTGCCACCGCACAAAGACTTGCGGAGAAGGATGTTGGGG
>JBHICS010000119.1:0-4670 GCA_046759685.1 Candidatus Brocadiales bacterium
TACCTGGTCCTTATGCCATATACCACCAGACACGGTGTATCGAGAAAGATCTTGGACGAAGAGGAACGGGCACGGCTTAAACAGGTCATTAAAGAACTAAAACCTCCCGCTAACAAGGGCCTTATCGTTCGTACTGCCGGGTCAGGTCAGACCAAGAGGGAACTATCCAAAGACCTTAATTATCTACTCCGATTGTGGAAGGCGGTGGAGGAGAGACAGGCGAATACCCTTGTCCCCTCACTCATATACCAGGAAAGCGACCTGGTTATCAGGACCATCAGAGATATCTTCTCTCCAGATATTAGAGAGATAATAGTAGATTCAGAGGATACTTGCGCGAAGACCAAGGATTTCCTAAAGCAGATAATGCCAAAATACGAGAAGAGTGTAAGACTCCACAGGACAAGAGTACCAATATTCCATAAGTACCGTATCGAAGAAGAAATTGAAAAGATAAATAATAGGAAGATACCGCTAAGGCAAGGGGGCTCTCTGGTTATAGAACAGACTGAAGCCCTGGTGGCAATAGACGTAAACAGCGGACGTTTTAAAAAAGGTGCTGATCCGGAAGAGACCGCCTTTAGGACCAATATGGAGGCTACTAAAGAGATTGTCCGACAAATTCGTTTGCGCGACCTGGGGGGAGTTATTATAATAGATTACATTGATATACAGCAGGAGCCCCACAAACGTGCAGTGGAAAGGGCCCTTGTAGATGCCCTGAAGAAGGACAGGGCACGTACCAAAATGCTCAAGATGTCGAAATTTGGCATAGTTGAGATTACGAGGCAAAGGATTAAGCACAGCCTGAGGGATGTACTATACGAGGGCTGTCCTGAGTGTGGTGGAACCGGGCTCACAAAGACCATAGAAAGCCTCAGCCTTAATATAATGAGGCAGATAAGGTCTGTCCTCAGCAACAACGAACTAAAGACAATCGAGGTGTTGGCAGACAACAGGGTAGCCCAACTTCTGCAGAATCAGAAGAGAAAACAGATATCTGAGCTTGAAGACCACTACAATAAAAGGATAGTTATTAAAAGCGCTGTAGAGAATGGATGGAGAGTAGGCGATATAAGGACGACTTATTTTGATTCCGGCGGTCGGCCTATGAGACTGTAAAGAGGAGAGAGACGTGTACGCTATTATAAAAGACAGAGGCAAACAATATAAGGCAGCACCGGGAGAAAGCATCCTCATCGATTTAATGGAGGGCTTAAAAGAGGCTGACCGAATAGAATTCAATGAAGTGATGGTCGTAGGGGGTGATGATAAAGGCGAGATTGGCACGCCGCTTGTCGAGGGAGCAAAGGTGGTGGGTGAGGTAGAAGGCCAAAGACAAGGAGACAAGATAGACGTATTCAAATTCAAGCGAAGAAAGGGCTACAGAAGAAAGAAAGGCCACAGGCAGTGCTTTACACAGGTGAAAATAAAGGAAATTGTCGTATAATATAAAAAGAGGGAAGAATAATGGCACATAAGAAGGGACAAGGTTCAAGCAGGAACGGGCGCGATAGTAACCCTCAGTACAGAGGGGTAAAACGCTTTGGAGGGGAGTTTGTCTCGGCCGGTTCAATAATAGTGAGGCAGTGTGGCACCAAGTTCCATCCTGGCTTCAACGTGGGCCGTGGTCGCGATGACACCCTATTCGCCAAGACAAATGGAACAGTGCGTTTCGAGACGGGCAGACGCATAAGCGTTTATTCCTCATAATAGTATGACCACAAGTGACTTTCTGCACATTAGGGGAGCATATCCTGCTCCCCTTTTTTCTACTACCTCAATATGTTCATAGACGAAGCCACAATCTACGTTAAGGGAGGCGACGGAGGCCGCGGTTGTGTTAGTTTCAGAAGGGAGAGGTTTGTTCCAAAAGGTGGTCCCGACGGTGGAGATGGGGGAAAAGGTGGCGACGTTATTCTCCGCACAAGCGCAAAGGTTGACACGCTCATGGACATTACTTCCAGGGTAAAATATATGGCAGAGAACGGTCTCTATGGGGAAGGTTCAAACAAACATGGCCGCAATGGGAATAATCTGGTTATACGTCTTCCAGTAGGTACGGTAGTCAAAGACAGGGACAGTGGGCGAGTGCTAAAGGACCTTACAGAACCTGGGCAACGGATATGTATCGCCAGGGGTGGTAGCGGCGGTAAAGGAAACAAATACTTTGCCAGTCCAACTAACAGAACGCCTCGCACAGCAGAAAGTGGCAAGAAGGGCAAGGAGCGCTGGCTCAAACTGGAATTAAAGCTTGTTGCCGATGTTGGCATTATAGGCATGCCCAACGCAGGGAAATCAACCCTCCTTTCCCGCATATCTAAGGCGCACCCAAAGATTGCGGAATATCCGTTTACGACACTTTATCCACATCTCGGCATCGTGCAAATGGAAGAATACCGAAGGATAGTGGTGGCAGACCTACCAGGACTCATCAAAGGCGCCCATAGTGGTGTAGGCCTAGGAGACGAGTTTCTTCGACATGTGGAACGTACAAAGCTTCTGCTGCACCTTATCGATGTCGCTCCCAAGGGTGGAGCTGACCCGCTTGAGGCATACCGTGTCATAAGAAAGGAGTTAGAACTCTATAACCCAGAACTCTCGAAGAAAAGAGAGATAATTGCAGCCAACAAAGTGGACCTTGTCGACGAGACCCACTGCAAGAAAATAATAAAGTCGCTGGAAGAAACTACGTCACAACCTGTTTACGCCATCTCTGCTAAGACGGGGAACAACCTTAACGTCCTTCTAAATGTTCTGGCTGAGACACTCGGGACTTTGTCCAGTGAAGTCCGGTTAGAGGAAACCGCTGTTATAAAATAATTACCATGTTACTCGCCGTAGACATCGGCAATACAAACATCCACCTGGGCCTGTTTGACCTTGATAGCAAGCGTTTGGCCAGTCACTTCACGGTGAGCACCTCCAATGCGCACCTGGAGAACATTCCAGTAGATTCATCCATATTGCAAGTTACTTCTGAATGCGTGTTGGCCTCTGTTAATCCTGAGACAGAGAATGCCTTTTGCAACTGGTTAAATTCCAGATGGAATAAAAGCCCGCTCAGGGTCCCGAGTGATGTGTCTATCCACATGCCTGTCTTAGTGAAAAACCCAGAGAGTGTGGGGGTGGATAGGCTGCTCAATGCCCTGGCAGCTTTCCGGAGGACCGGCACTACAACCATTGTGGTGGACGTAGGAACCGCTGTAACCATAGATGTCATATCAAAGAAAGGTGAGTTTCTGGGTGGTGTAATAGCTCCTGGGCTCGAATCTCTCAAGGAAGCACTGCACACCCGCACAGCCTTACTGCCCAAGGTATCGGTGCAGAGACCGCAGCGCATTATAGGTAAAGATACAGAGGACGCTGTTAAATCCGGGCTCTACTGGGGTGCGGTAGGTGTGGTGGAGAAGATTACGAAGAAGCTCATAGAGGAGCTTGATGACAATCCTAGTGTTTTAGCTACCGGAGGAGATGCAGAACTCATTGCAAGTGAGATACAATTAGTAGACGAAGTAGTTCCTCATCTTACGCTTGAGGGCATCTTGACTGCCTACAATGCACAATTCAGCGGTAAAGGTACCTGATTCCTCCTACTTGTCTTCACTATCTCCTATTGTTGTGCCTGCCCTTTTAATCTGGGCTATAAGCTCCCAGTACCTCTTATCGTCCCGCAGTCTGTCAAGGTCCCTATCCATTTCTATGTGTCGAACGTCCTTATAGCCCAGCGTTATTGAGGTTTCCAGTTCCCTTAGGGCGGTGTCTACGTCACCCAAAAGGGAACAACTGCAGGCAAAATTGTAGCGCACGAGCGGGTCCTTGGGCCTGAGCTCCACAAGCCTCTTGTCTATTTTCATGCCCTCTTCATGTCTTCCACTTGCCGTGTAGGCATTTCCGAGATACATGAGGCAATCAATGTAGTTCGGATTCTTCTCTAATACCCCCTCAAAGAACCATATCGTGAAATCCTCTCCCGACCTCTTGAACTCGTTTGACCTAAGTTCAAAGTTGTATTGTGGCATGGTAATAGATGAAAGTTGGTACGAACCAGACAGCTTTTCCATAATCCAGGCCCTTTCTCCCCGTAAGATTTCTCAACCCAAAGGCCACTTTTCACTTTATTCTACATATTCAAAGGGATGTGAGTTGTCAACGTTTAAAACGTCAAACCCTTGCAGTATAATCCTTTGACACGAAAGGTATTATATGATATATTCACATCGGGATACAACACAAATATATAAAGGGGGGATGGAGTTGAAGTTGGTATTGCTAGCATCGCTTTTGCTTTTCCTCACAAGTCTTTCTGTGACAGAGGGCATAGCACAGGAGACAAAGGAAGGGCCAGCGGCAAAGGAGACAAAGAAATCGGTTAAGGCCCTGGAGCAGACATCTGCCCAGGAAGCGACGCAAGAAAACATTCCCAAAGCACCTCCGGAGGCAAAGAAGGAGGTCGCGCCGCTTGCTAAGGAATCGGAAACTGCCGAAGAACTAGGAAAAGATACCCCTCTGCCACCAGAGAAAGTAGAAGGGGTTCCTTCCGAGGCGTCTGAAGAAGCGAAGAAACAACCTGTTGTTAAAAAGCGCGTTAAGAAAAGCCCTCCACCACCTAAGACCAAACCTAAAGTGGCAGAAGGAAAGGAAGCCGAGTCATTATTTTCAGTAGAGGA
>JBHICS010000120.1:0-4669 GCA_046759685.1 Candidatus Brocadiales bacterium
CATACACGCCGGGAGGTATCCTCTTCCCGCCTATGGTGCGTATTGCACTCTCGGCCGCCTCCCGCCCTGCAGCCTCGGGGTCAAACCCATCCAGATGGGTACTGGTGCTCCAACCGGTGCCCTTAACCTCTTCGTTTTCCACCATGGCAGTTATTGTGGCCGTCAGGATGGTTGACTCATCGAATCCCTCTATCCCCATCGTACTCTTTATGGCTACCTTCTCCTTTAACACACACACGTCCCCACCGACTATGATAGATTTGGATATATCCTTCTCTTTAAAGGCCATCAGCGCCCCCCTCAGTGCCTTCCACCCCAGCTCGACTATGTCTGCATCTTTCGCCTCCATAGCCATAGGGTCATGATAGTCTGATAGCGTAGGGGTTCCTGCGGGGGATGGCAATGAATGAAAGTCTGGGTCAGAAAACCTGTAGCGTCTTGCTTTCCTGAAGGCCTCCTTGACCGCTCTTGGACGGAGGTCGTTGGACTCGCTACCAAAACCAACCGACACCTTGCCCTTATCCTTATCCATGAAAGCCGCTTGCACGCCAACGCCGAATGATTGGTTAGACTTCGGTTCCTGTACACCCATAGAGGGTATATCAGATGTATAGTTGAGCCGCACGGTCACCAGCTCATTCCATGACGCAAAGACCTCAAGCTCCACCCCATCCTTTTTCGTGGCCTCAAGCCCCTTGCTCACACACTCCCTTAGTTTGTCTACGCCAATCATTTATACTCTCCCGTCAGCCTTGCCTTAGCCCTAAGGGTAGGGCCACCGTTACCTACTCTCATGACTTGCATGGGCTGGCCCTTGCCGCAGTTTGGTATAGGGAATACTATTAGGTCGTTTCCCACAGCGTCTATGCTCATAAAAAAGTCCCTGGAATCTGCACTTATACCACCACCTCTATACAACTTTACCAGCTTGCCGTTCTCTATCTTATAGACCTTTTGAGCGGATATTCTGAAATTTTCCCTTGATTCGCTGATGGATGGTATACGATTGTTGACCACGTAATAGCCGTCTTTTACCTCCGCAATAATATCTCTGGGGTCTCTATCCCCAGAGGCAATCACCGTGTTTGTCATCCTTACTAGCGGCATGTATTGACACTCGGTAGCCCGCATAGAACCATTGGGCTCCATGCCCATTATGGAAGCGCTCTCCCTGCTGTTCATAAAACCCTTTAAAACACCCTTATCTATTAGCACCACCCTCCCGGCCGGCACGCCTTCAGCGTCGTACTTGTAATGTCCGTAGCCCTCTAGGCCTGGGTCTGAGAATGCCGTTAGGAGGTCTGAGCCTATCCGCTGGTTGAGCTCATTATCCTCAAGGCCCCTCAGCAACCACGACCTCCCAGCATATGCGGTCTCCATCTTTAGTGCCCTATCGGCCTCGGTGGGATGACCAATAACTTCATGTACCAAAAGGGCATTAAAATGTGGGTCTGTTACGACCACTACGGGCTCGTCCGTTGAAGGGAGAAACTCAGCCCCTGCCAACTCGACCGTGTCTCGCGTACGCTCAATGGCCCAATCCAAAAAGCTCTTGCCGTAGACATTTTTCCCTTTAGTTACCTCCCATCCCCCCTGGGCACCAATATGGTCTACAAAGGTCTCTGGTACCGCCGTCCCCTTCTGTGCCACCACGTATAGCTGTGCCTGGGTAAGAGCTGTAGACTGGTCGAGGCTGGCTCCCTCTGTGCTCTGAAACAATTCCCTCGAAATGCCTGTCGCTATAGCAATCGTGGTAAATCTCACAGAGTGTGAGACGGCCCACATCTCCTTAGTTATTCTGACGGCGAGCGTAAGCGCCTCTTTTAAGGGCACCTCGCGAGGATCTTCATCAAAGACGGCTGATACGGCCTCCTGGCGTACCTCAATTGGGGCGAGTTGCACCGGCGCCAGTGCTGGCGCAAGGTCTTTCATCGCAAGTTTATTCTTAGAATTAGCCTTGGCCCGCTGGCATGCCTTATTTATACCCATCCGAAGCACCCTGCGGAGTGCCCTCAGCTCGGCCTTCCCTAGGGGCTGGCCGTAGTAACCCCATGCAGGCATATCACCGGCCACCAATCTGACACCGAAGGATATCTTTACATCTTCCTCCATGCCCTTGGGTGTACCGTTTTCAGAATGGGCCGATTTATACTCAGCAAGCCCAAGCCGGACGTCTGCATACCGGCATCCCTTGAGTGAGTTGGCGTACTCAATCGACTCCTTGACCCTTTCCCTTGCCTCGTCCAGGGCCTCTATACCCAATGCACCTCTAGATCTTTTCTTCATAGGACATTATCCTAGCCTAAGACGGAATTAACGACCTCTATCTCATCCATATTGTCAGTGCCCAGTCCCAATTTCGCGGCCGACCGTATATAACCGGCCCGTTGTCGCACGGGTGGCTTGCCTACCTCACGCCGCTTCGTATCGATTATGCCCAACCCATAACTGTCCAGTGCTACCGGGTCGAGGCTGCCAAGCAACTGATAATTTACCCACTGGGGCCTTCCGCTAGGGCCTCCCTCATAACAACCAATTAGAGCATCGCACACAGAGAGCCTTACCTTGTCCCTTATCAAGGAATTGTTGTAAAGTTCAGCAATCTGGGGATTTGCACGATTCCTGTGCATCCTCCTCACATCAAGTACAGCAAATTTATCCCACAGCGGTATAGCCCCGTAAAAATTCTTGAGACCCCCGGTAAACCCTGAGATGCCGTGGTCTTTTAACACCGAAAGATTTATTATATGGTCACACATCTGTGAGACAATCCTTGTCACAGGGAAGTCTCTTCCTATGGACGGTACCCTAAGACGGTTGTGCTCATCATATCCTACCCCTCGTGAGGTAACGGCAAGACACCTTAGTCCACTTCCGGAAGTATTTATTTTGTAGCCGCACCTGACCAAGCCCTCTATTATGTTGCCCTCACTCCTGTCCCAAATAATGATATTATTATCCCTAACCCCAGCCCTTATCAAGCTCTCAGCTATGGCCAGTGCAACCTCCGGGTGGCTGGGCAGTCTCGGGTTGATGCAGTTGACCTTTATGGAAACACGGCTCATGGGCTTTAGTGTGGGTATAATACTGTTCCAACTCTCCTCTATGGACGCACTCCCGGTCAAGCTAAGGAGCATACGTTCAACCATGGCGTTTGCCCTCTCCCCCCTGATCTCCCACGTGTCATTGTCCACCGAACCCTGGTCTGTTACTACCGCCACCCTGCTCTTTGTAACACCTGAGATGTCTGACGGCTTCGTCTCCCGTCCCAGCGCCTCTGGAGAGGGCATCAACACTGCTGGTGCCACCAATAATGACGCACCGGTAGCCACTGCGCCCTTTACGAATTGTCTCCTGCTAATCTTCCTGGCCATGCATCTTTTTCCCTTTGGGGAATTGGGCACTCCTGATGAAACCCTTCTACATTACTATAATAAACGGACCTTACAGTTCCACTCAAAAATACCATTCACGGGCGCAGATATAGTTTGGCTGCTATCTTGATGACACTGCACCGTTATAATCCAACCTGCAGTTATTGGAAATAGCTGAGGATAAGCCCTAGCATCAGTTCTAAGGCGAAAATGGTTACGGCCCACACCATGCACATAATCGCAAGGCCCAGGCGGTTTGCCGACTTTTCTTTAATCTCCTTTCTAGAGCGAATAGCGTAGTAAAGGGCGGTTGCCGAAAGGGCTATAGTAACTGTTTCTATAGTTGCAGACTCGCCGGTGGCCTTGATGTCCAAAAACCGCCTCGTTATGGTCTCTGCCACATCAAGTCCGATACACACGTAGAGTGTAATGATGGCAGGCCGAAGAGACTCTACAGACCTTGCCCTAATCAGAAGGCCCAATGCTATAGAGGCCGCTATAAGGGCCAGTAGCTCAAAGACAAATTCCATACCTTGCATTCCCCTGGGATTAAACGGGGACAGACGAACCCACTAGAATAAGCCAGCAGAAATTTACTTTTATTCTTGATAAGAAGAAATCTTGGAAGCTTAAAATTACTAGGCCTTGGTATGGTGTACGGTCGCCATGCCATTTATACAATCCATATTATAGCAGGTCAAGAGTGGACTTTTCTCAATTGTGTGGTTTAATTGTGAGGAGGATACTTACACCTAGTGCCGAGTCTGCTATCGTCTTGCACTATATTCCCCATGGTAGGTGCTGGAGGAGGCATAACACTTGAGCAGGCCCATGTATTATGAGCTAAGGCCCAAAGAACCTATCAGGGCCTACACAGGCACAAAACTCCATGCGAAGAACTGGGATGCCGAGGCGGCGCTAAGGATGCTGATGAACTGCCTGGACCCATCGGTCGCAACACTCCCAGAAGAGCTTATCATATACGGAGGCGCTGGCAGGGCAGCAAGGAACTGGAAGGAATATTCCAGGATAGTAAAGGCCCTTGAAACGCTGGATAGTGACGAGACCCTCTGCGTGCAGTCAGGCAAGCCTGTCTATGTAGCCAAGACCCATCCCCACGCCCCCAGGGTAATAATAGCCAACGCCAACCTTGTGCCCGCATGGGCGATAGATGCAAACTTTAATAGATACGACGAGATGGGAATAACTATGTTCGGACAGATGACCGCCGGAAGTTGGATATACATAGGCACACAGGGAATCCTGCAGGGTACGTATAATACATTTTCTGCCCT
>JBHICS010000121.1:0-4660 GCA_046759685.1 Candidatus Brocadiales bacterium
AAACCGGTCCGTGTTGTGGACTTGAGCAATTTTTGCGGACAGCCACAAGGGTTGTCACTCCAACAAATATTAAAAAAATGACGACCAAATCCATCCGCATAGCCACCTTCGGGTGTCAGATGAATAAGGCAGACTCTGAGCTTTCGCTTGGGCTGCTTCTGGAAGGGGGCTACCAACTCGCTGCCGATGAGGCATCTGCAGACGTCATACTCTTTAACACCTGTTCAGTTAGACAGCATGCCGAAGACAAGGTGTATTCTCGACTTGCCCAACTAAAGCAGCGTAAGATTAAAGACCCGGGGCTCATCATCGGCGTACTTGGCTGCATGGCGCAAAAGGAGGCCCAGGAGTTCTTCAAGAGATTTCCGCACGTTGATATGGTCTGCGGCACCAGGATGTTTGACAAGCTGCCTGTTTTGCTGGATAGGCTGAGGGGCAACGGGAGGCATCTCCTGGCCGTTGGCGAAGAGGATGATATTATAGACTACCCTAAGCGACGCCCACCTGGACAACGTCGCTACCAGGCATTCGTTACCGTTATCAGGGGATGCAACAACGAGTGTTCCTATTGTATTGTGCCGTCTGTAAGGGGACACGAAATAAGCAGGTCCATAGGAGAGATAGTGGAAGAGGTGTGCAGGCTGGTGCAAGACGGTGTTAAAGAGGTCACACTGTTGGGGCAGAATATTAATACCTACGGCAATGACCTAACTGGCGATGTCGACCTTGGAACACTTTTAAGGGCAGTACATGACGTGGAAGGGGTTGTACGTATCCGCTTCGTCACCTCGCATCCTAAGGATATGACCATAAAGACGCTGGAGACAATGGCCGCCCTGCCAAAGGTCTGCCGGCACCTCCACATGCCCGCCCAGTCGGGCTCCGATAAGATCTTAAGACAGATGCAGCGGGGGCACACAGCCGAAGATTATAAAATGCTGACAGAAGAGGCCAGACGGCTCATGCCCGATATTAACATTGCCAGTGACTTTATTGTGGGTTTTCCGGGGGAGACGGCTGATGACTTTGGGGATACGGTTCAATTGATGAGGTCGGTACGCTTCCAGAACTCATTTATCTTCAAATATTCCCCCAGGCCTGGTACACCTGCTGTATCGCTCCCTGACGACGTCCCGGTAGAGACAAAAAAGGAGAGGAATCAGAGACTGCTGCAGCTTCAGTCTGACATAAGCCTGGAGGAAAACCGCAAGTTGCAGGGAAAGGTGGTGGAGGTATTGGTAGAGGGGCCCAGCAAGAGTGATAAACAGAAGCTAATGGGCCGCACCCCACAAAATCACATTGTGGTTTTCAGGGGCCCGCTCGATTTAAGAGGCGAGATTATAAGGGTACAGATTTGCGACGCTACCGCACTCACCCTGTTCGGCGAGATTTTTTCTGTGTGACGCTCTCGAAATTATCCGTTGTATCCAAGACAAAGACAGTAAATACAGCTATTTACTAAAACATTCCTCGCTTTGTACTTGCCTGGTCGTGGGCCTGCAAGTCCTCGGTGATTGCATTTTTTACTACAGTCCTCTTTTTCTCAGGGAACCTCCAGCAGGCACTGTCGCCAATGTCGTTGTTCCAAAACAGTCTTGTTTCCCCGTTTACCTCTGCGAGTATCAGATTGTTTCCCAGTTCCTCCTGGCCCTGGGCTAGATTGAGGAGGGCGTTAAAATCGACCTCCGTTAGGCCATCAATCCTTACGCGGGCTAGGGGGCCGGTCTTTGTCATTTGGATGAAGCCTAGTGTATCGGTTGTAGAGTCAAAGTTGCATGGATTGTTTGCACCCATCATATCGCCGTTCATAATGACATTATCTCCAAGAAATATTGTTTGTCTTTAGAATTTAGACCTCTGCAAAACAGCCTGAACGGCCCGTGACGTTAGAGCAACTTCTGTGAGGTCTCCAACTGACTAATTTAAATGGTTGGCCACTCTATCGATTAACAATCAAGAGAGATTATATCCCAAAGGCAGCTTAAATCAAGAATTGTATTCAGATTAGCGGATGGAGGTACACTGAAGGGAGCAAAGGAGGCTTTTCACCTACAGGATGATATAAAAACAACTTACAAAAACTACCGGCCTCTGGTGTGCTTCAGAGACAACCTTTAGGCTGAGACAAATACTGCTTGAAAGATTTTTTGGTTCAAGGTATAAGCGACAGAGGCCAACGCCCGTACAGGCTGGTACTGCATAAGGGTTCTACTAGATAAACAAGCTATTAACCATGCAAGAAAGACATTTCAATCCATCCCATTTGATAAGCTCCCAGATTTTTCGTATGAACTGGCTGAGTAGTAGAAGGACGGGCCATAGTCTTTTTGTAACGTTTCTTATGCTAATGGTTGCAAGCCAGTTGCTTTTTAGCACATCTGGGTTTGGGCGCGACTTGCCACCAGAGACCGTACCGCTTTCTTCCATCACGGTTCTAAAAGAATTTTCTAAGAAAAATAAGTATTTTACGATTGGAGACGAAGTACTTGTTAACGAGCCATATTACCGTTTTTTTGTTAAGGCGCCACACGGTGAGTATAATGTTTTATCAATAAAAAGCCTCTTTAAGATATGCTATGAGGCTCGTGTTATCGAAGAATTTCGGGCAACCGAAGAGGGGGGGGTCAGGCCTGGGATGGAGCAAGCGAATCTCTAAAGAGCATTGGCCGGGGTGCTAAGCGAATCGTTACGGAACCAAAAGAGTCTGCAGAGGCCTTTGAGCAAGCAGCAGGAAAGCTGGCTCGAAGCCTTGGCCGTTTCTTTAGAAAGATGCAAGGTAAGGAAAAAGAGGAAGACGAAGTGGGAGTGGCTAGCGATGGAACCGATCGCGCCGCTTTAGGCAGGGGGCAGTATGCGGGTAAGCAAGCCCGAAAGTTTGCTGCAGAACTGGGGCTTGATGTATATTCATCTAATCAATATGTTCAGGCGCTGATACAAGAAGTTGTGATGGGAAGGGCTAAAGGGTCGTTAGGTGTCAGCGTGGGATTGTTTTTCCTGACCCCTTTCAAGGGACTTGGGCTCTTGGGTGGCGCCCTTACGCCAGCCGGGCTAGAGGCTGAAACGGAAAACCTAATCCGAGATGAGGGTCCTGCTGAACTAAGACTTGTACTCATTGAGAAATATAAAAGAGAATTAGGCCTTGAATATAAGAAAGAAAGCGCTGTTAAGGCCCTTCTGGATAATCCCAACTATTCTCCACGTGAACAGGCGTACATTAACCTCCATTTCAGGCGTCTTGGTAGAGCTGATGAAGGGCGCAGCGTGGTGGGCATAGAGGACGCCGTAGCTTATCTTGGCACCAAAGATACGCCCAATAGAGCTACCTTTGGCGCAACACAGATGGAGCTGTATTCTGCATACCAGCGGCATGAGAAGGACTTGGTAAGGTTTGTTGTTACGCCAAAAATCCTTGGTGCTGTGACGGAAAAGAACAAACTGCTCTTCATTATTCCTTATGATATTGTTGGGCGGTCACCTTATGTGTTGGGGTTTTTGGATGATGCCGTGAAAGTCGCACAGGCTCAGCATGCAAAGGGTACCGAGCTCTGGTTTACTGGTGATGTGATGGGCGGTTTCGTCTCCGAGGCAAAGCGTAGGGGCTTTAAGGTCAAAGAGAGCGTTCTAACATTTCCGTACTTTGCACTTGATTAGTCGTGGGGATGCAAATCCTCAGTAACTGCGTCTTTTACTATAGCCCTCTTTTTCGCAGGGAACCTCCAGCAGGCACCGTCGCCGATGTCATTGTTCCAAAGCAGTCTTGTTTCCCCGTTTACCTCTGCAAAACAGCCTGAACGGCCCGTGACGTTAGAGCAACTTCTGTGAGGTCTCCAACTGACTAAAAAGGTATCTTCAGGCCCAATGACTTAAGGGCACACCAACCTTTTGCACCCTCGAAGAGGGTGAATATACCACCAAGACCTAGCCCTAACTGGACAAAGACCGGATAGGAATAGCCTCTTGACGTATAGGCCAGTACCAGTAATACCACGCCAAACACCACTCGCAATAAGCGTTGTTTACCGTCCAGATTGCACTCAAACACGTAAGGCTAAAGACCTCCTACTGCCAGCTAAGGCATGGGCGAGGTGAGAGTCGAACTCACACGGGCTCATCGCCCAAGGGATTTTAAGTCCCTCGTGTCTGCCATTCCACCACTCGCCCGACTAAAGTGGAGGCGGCTCCGGGATTCGAACCCGGGAATTGCGGTTTTGCAGACCGCTGCCTTACCACTTGGCTAAGCCGCCCTCCCAGAAATTACATGATGAATTATATTCCCAAGGTTAGAAATGTCAAGTATTTGTGCTGACAGCACTAACAGCTTGTGTTGTCCTGTGCAGTTATTGTTGTATGTTGGATTATTTGCGGTTACAAGTTGCCTTTTTAGGATTTTGTGGTATACTTCTTTTGTATCTATGTAGCCACAATCTATAGAGAAAGGAGGTGTTTGAAAACCCATATAATTAAAAGAATTTGTGATGCCTGTAGTATTCTGAACCTACCTGCGCAGGTTCATGGTTCTTTAAGTTAGGAGGCAATCGGGAAAAATGTGTAGACTGCTTGTGGTCTTGATAACCGCCGCTTTTGTGGCCTTTGGTATTGCGACCACTAATGGTGTGATGGCGGGTGAGGCCAAGGTGGTGGCCACCATACAGACGGGACC
>JBHICS010000122.1:0-4637 GCA_046759685.1 Candidatus Brocadiales bacterium
GAAGAGGTGTTATTATACGGCAAGGTGCAGAGGTACCGCTACCTCCAGATAATAAACCCTGAGTTTGAATTCCCAGGCAAGGGGGATGCACCTGACCCACTATCCTCTGGCCGTATCGTGCCCATCTATCCGCTCACC
The DNA here is from genome assembly GCA_046759685.1 of Candidatus Brocadiales bacterium. Taxonomy (GTDB): domain Bacteria; phylum Planctomycetota; class Brocadiia; order Brocadiales; family Bathyanammoxibiaceae; genus JBHICS01. The sequence continues at coordinate 139 of JBHICS010000122.1, forward strand.
GAGGGGATTAAACAGAACTACCTCCGCCGCCTGATAAGGAAGGCACTGGATGACTTTGCCCCGTCTCTGGAAGAGGTGCTGCCGGAACCGTTATTGAGGTCAAGACAGCTCGTCCCGATCCACCGGGCCATAGAGGATGCCCACTTCCCGGAGGCCCTTGATGCGCTAAAGCTAGCCCGCAGGAGGTTCACCTATGAGGAACTCTTCCTCTTCCAGGCAGCCCTTGCTATACGGAGACAAAAAATAAGGTCTGAGAAGGGGTACGCATTTCGTGTTAGCCCCAGCGTGGATGCCCACATACGCAGGCGTTTTCCCTTCCAGCTTACAAATGGTCAGGAAAAAGTCTTGGAGGAGATTAGGGGCGACATGGAGGGGGCAAGGCCCATGAACAGACTCCTCCAGGGCGATGTAGGCTCGGGTAAGACGGTGGTGGCCCTGTATGCACTTCTTGTGGCCGTTGCAAACGGCTTCCAGGCGGCCCTAATGGCGCCTACGGAGGTGCTGGCGCAACAGCACCGCTGGATAGTGGACCAATACCTCTCCGGGTCAAAGGTGAGGACTATGCTGCTTGTCGGAGCCAGATCATCAAAGGAGCGGAAGGAGGGTCTAGAGAAGATAAAAAACGGTGAGGTTGATTTGGTGATAGGTACCCATGCCCTCATATCCAAAGACGTGCTGTTTAAGCGGCTCGGCATGGTGGTGGTGGATGAGCAGCACAAGTTCGGTGTGCTCCAGAGGGCCCACCTGAAACAGAAGGGGACAAGGCCTGATGTGTTGGTTATGACCGCTACCCCTATACCGCGGAGCCTGTCCCTCACATTATTTGGTGATTTGGACATCTCGATAGTAGATGAACTCCCTCCCGGACGTCCACCCGTTGAGACCACCTGGGTAACAAAACGGAGGGTCCAAGAGGCCTACGAACTCATCCATAGGGAATTAAACAAAGGGCGGCAGGTCTTTGTGGTATATCCATTGGTAGAGGGATCAGAAAAGCTCGACCTCAAGTCGGCTACCGAGGGTGCAGAGGCGTTTCAAGAGAATTTTTCGGGGTTTAAGGTTGGGCTGTTACACGGGCGTATGTCCCAGGACCTTAAAGACAGCATTATGGGCGACTTTCGGCGTAAGAGGGTAGATATACTGGTTTCTACTATAGTCATAGAGGTGGGGATAGACATACCAAATGCCACTATAATGGTAATTGAGCACGCCGAGAGGTTTGGCCTGGCGCAGCTCCACCAGCTTCGTGGACGAATTGGACGAGGGAGCAACCGTTCGTACTGTCTCCTCTTTGCCGACCCCAAGACTGCTGATGCACGCAGGCGTATCCAGACAATCGTCAACAGCAGCGACGGCTTTAAGATTGCCGAAGAGGATTTGAGGCTTAGGGGGCCGGGGGAGTTCTTTGGCACCCGACAGCACGGTCTGCCCGATTACAAGGTAGCTGACCTTACAAAGGACCTGGTGATCCTTAAGGCGGCCAGGGACGATGCCTTCAAGATGGTAGAGAAGAACAACACCCTCAGTGGATATCCGTTGATAAAGAGAAACGTGCTGGAAAAGTACATGCGCAGGATAAAACTGGCGAGCGTTGTATAGCTATACCAAGCATTCTTGAGTATATACAGATCATGAACAAGGTAATGATAATAGGGGGCTCCGATTCGGGTGGGGGGGCTGGAATCCAGGCAGACCTGAAGACTGTGACGGCACTCGGGGCCTTTGGCACCACCGTTATCGCAGCACTCACCGCCCAGAATACCATGGGGGTACAATCAGTCCACGCTGTGCCCCCGGGCTTTGTGGGCGAGCAAATAGACTCCATAATGAATGACATAGGCACCGATGCGGTGAAGACAGGGATGCTACTCAACGAGGAGACCGTAGTTGTGGTTGCAGAACATATAAAGAAATATGGGTTAGATAACGTGGTTGTGGACCCCGTTCTCTATGCCAAGGACGGGAGCGCACTCCTTGGAGGCGATACCGCCATAAAAACACTGACCTCGGAAATCTGGCCCCTAGCCCTGATAGTTACGCCGAACATACCAGAGGCCGAGGTCCTTTCCGGCATATCAATCAAGCAACCAGCACATGTTGAAGAGGCGGCAAGGGAGCTCCATGAGCTGGGCGCAAGAAATGTACTTATAAAAGGCGGCCACGCACCCGAAGACTGGCCTTCAAGGGGAAAAGGGGTGGTTGAGGACTTGTTTTATAATGGCAAGGATTTTAGGCAGCTTGTTTCGCCAAGGGTTGATGTAGGCAGTGTGCATGGAAGTGGCTGTACACTTGCCTCCGCTATAGCGGCCGGACTAGCGTATAGAAAGAGTGTAGAGGAGGCCGTCCTCTTCGCAAAAGAATTCCTAAACGAAGCACTAAGGTGTTCCATCAAGGTCGGCCAAGGCTGCAATCTTCTCGACCCGTTCCGTTCCGTAAGGAAGTACAGCCAGTGATTTCTACTTGTTATCGATGAAGGATGCCTTGGTGGCCCAGGAACTTTTCGGATGGCGTTTTATAAGCACGTCCCAAGCCGCGAACATATCCTTATGGTCCCTGGTACGTTTGAACTCAGAGACACCAAGATAATAAAGGGCTTGAGGTGAGGTCTCTGTCCCAGGAAAATCTTCTGACGTCTTGCGGAACCAGGAACTGGCCTCACTAAACATCCCTCGATCGTAGGCTACCTTGCCCAGTGCAAATGATGCCTCTGCAAGGAAATCGTCGGGTGGAAGAAAACCAATAAACTCGTGGTGCACCTGACTGTCTGCCGGGTCCATAAACTGCACCTGGGGCGTCCAGTGTGCACCTAACCTGGCTGCGAGGTCACGGTTTTCCTTGAAACTTATCTTTACCGGCTTAAAGTGAGATTCTATAAGCTCTTCTACACGATTGTTTGAATACGTCACGGTATTCATCCTGTCGCAGCCGCCTCAGCCAGGTACAAAGAAGTCTATCAGGACTATCTTCCCTTCTTTTCTGGCCTTTTTGATGGCTAACAGGCATGTTTTTACCCATGTTATAGGCATCAGTAGCTCCTCTCTTGCACGTTATTATTGGCGTTATAGGGGCTTAGCTCGATAGAGATTTTATCCCGTGCCTGAAAGGCCGTCAAGGGTAGAAGTGGCCAATTAGGTTATAACCCTTTATCTGACAATATATTGTGGTCTTTTAAGAAAAATATACAAAATATTGTATCTTTACCCTTGACATTTCAATATACAGCACTATAATACTGCCCATGTACTACAGATAGCGTAGTTGTGCTTTGGAGTTAAATAAAACATTGATGTCGTTTGTTAAACGTATTGATTCTTTTAACTCTGATATGCTACAGAAAGGAGGCAAAAGGGAAATATGACAGTGGCGTTACTCGAACACGAAGTGGAAGCTACATCGGTATTAGAGGACAGGCTTCAGGCATTTTCTGACGCTGTCGAGACCCATGATTATCTAGAGATCGACGGTGATATTGAGGGAGACAGCCTGGGCAGCCATAAGATCAAGGTTCTGAACCATAAGATGAAGACCGCTTATGCTGCCACCTTGGAGGCCATCCTGAAACAGGAGCTTAGTGAAGTAACCGAGGCCCTGGAAACTGGTGTAAGGGCAAAGCTCTACGGGATTACAAGGATTGTCGGCTATTACAGCCGCACATCCAACTGGAACAAGTCCAAACTCGGGGAGTTAAAGGATAGACACAAAGGTAATTACTCCGTAAGGGCCGTTGCGTAGATAAAGGCCCAAGAAGTAAACGTTGTGTCGAGAACCCGACCGGGCGGGCAAGTGTATTTTGCCCGCCCATTGTTTTTCTGAATCTTACCAGGTTCGGCTAAACTTTTAAAAGTCCTGTTCCAGTGGGTATTAATTTAGCAACCGGTACCGCTCTGAAGAGATAAGACAGTGGCACTTTTACCTCGTCTCTAGCACCTCCAACACCTTCTTAACGGCTTCCTTGGCGTCTCTGGCGACGATAGGGCCGGGGCGGTCAAGTTGTTTTAGGTCAAGCCCCCAGGTATTTATCCCTACCACCGGTTTGTATTTCATTAGGGCATAGGCTATCTCTGAGAGTGTGCCCAGCTTACCCCCTACAGCGATTACCGCATCACCAGAGTAAGCGACGAGGGAGTTCCTTGTGTAGCCCAAACCAGTAACAATGGGTATATCAATGTAAGGGTTCATCTCAGCAGTGTCTTCTCCCGGCAGTATACCGACAGTAAGCCCACCTGCCTCCTTTGCTCCTTTTGCTGCGCCCTCCATAACACCACCGAGACCCCCGCATATTAACACTGCTCCTTGTTTTGCTACCTCACGTCCAACGTCCTCAGCAGTTCTGAACTCTTCCACCGTGGCAGTGCTTGCGCCTATCACAGATATGCATCTCATCTTGGCCATTGGACCCCTCTCTAGTAAAAAGGACGATTATTGCCTGGCTAACGGCGGCTGTCAAGGTAATTTGCACTTGCAATAGAAGCACAGAACTACTATAAGGTTATAGTAGT
>JBHICS010000123.1:0-4620 GCA_046759685.1 Candidatus Brocadiales bacterium
AAAACTCAACGCATCTTGTATGATCTCAGGAGAGATGGGGTTCTTTTCCCCTGAAACGGTTATTCTAAGAACTGGGAGGTCTACGTCGTGCGGCGGTGGTTCAGCTTCTGCAGGCCCTTTACCCGGCATTTCCAGGCAAATCCTTGGGCAGTCACGCCCCTTATAACCCTCCAGGAGCACCAGGTCGGCGTCAGAGAAGTGGGTCTCTAGGAAGTCGTCCAGCGGCGGTGGCGACTTTATCCTCTTGATAAATGCCATCTTACTGTGGGAGGTGATACCAACGGCGTCTGCCCCCGACTGGTAGAAACGATAGGTGTCCTTTCCTTCATGGTCTATCTGGAACTCCCGCAGGGCGTACTTCATCACCCCCACCCTGTAGCCCTCCTTTTTAAGTGAAGAGATTAGTTCCTCTACGAGTGTGGTCTTTCCCGTATTTTTGCCTCCAACAACGGATACAATATGGATGTTTTTGTGGCTACTCACTTTGTTGTTTTGATGAACAAATGGTCTTTGAAGATTTGATAGGCGTCTCTGCGGTCTAATTTCCGTTATGACCGATCTCTTCCTCACCCAGCGCCTCACGGATCTCCTTAAGAACCTCGCGCGCGCCCATGTCCAGGAGTCGGTGTGCAAGTGTCTGGCCAATTTCCCTTGCCGTTTCAGGTGGCCCCGAGTGTCTGTTTTTTATAACTTTTGAACCGTTCAGGGAGCACACTATGGCCTCCAGTTCCAGGGTCCCGTTACTTGTGCAATGCCCGATAGCCCCAATAGGAACCTGGCAGCCGCCTTCAAGCACAAACATCAGGGTCCTTTCCGCCTCTACGGCATGCCTTGTTGATGGATGGTCTATCGAGGCCAGTATGGCCAGTATCTCTTCGTCGTCTTTTCGGCTTTCTATTCCCAGTGCGCCCTGCCCTACAGCGGGCAGCACCTCATCAAAGGGTATAATAGAAAAATCTTCTCTAAAGGCGCCAAGCCGCATGACGCCTGCCTTGGCCACTATTATGCCATCCAGGTCGGTCGTCTCAAGCTTCCTGAACCGTGTGTCCAGATTCCCCCTGAGGTCTACCAACTCCAGGTCCGGCCTTAGGGATAGTATCTGTGCCTGACGCCGGAGGCTGCTGGTGCCAAGTTTGCTGCCCTTTGGTAAATGGCTAAGCGTGCTGCTATTGTTTTTGCTTATCAACAGGTCATGCGGGTCTTCCCTCTCAGGCACTGCACCAATTATCAGCCCCTCAGGGAGCTCGGTCGGAAGGTCTTTAAGGCTGTGGACGGCCAGGTCTATGCGTCCGTCTTGCAGGGCCACCTCTAACTCCTTGGTGAAGAGGCCCTTCCCGCCTATGCGGGATAGAGCAACGTCGGTTATCTTGTCACCCTTTGTAATGATTCTTTGGATGGTTATTTCTAGGCTTGGGTTCAGCTCCTCAAGCCTTGTCTTTACCCACTGGCTCTGGGTCATGGCCAGTTTACTTCCCCTTGAACCAATGACTATCCGTTTTTTTGACACAAAGGTCTTCCGCTATAGAGAATTGTAAAATGGGAGAGATTGCCGCTGGGGAACACCCTTTGGGACTTTCTCCTTGAAGCACCCTTTTATTTGGGCTACAATCCCAAAATACACGAATTTAGGAGAAAATTCAAATCTAATATGTATCTCGCGAAGCCCCTGTTTATGCCCCTTCTTTTATCCGTTGATTAGGGTTGACTGCCGCATAGATTCTGTTTGAGGTGTCCGTTATGTCCCAGCTTAAGAAAGAGTTAGCAAAGATAGATTTCGGGGACGTTGGCAAGGTCGACTTTAAGGATATAATAAATAACCTGACCCTTGACCCCTCCATTGCACAATACAAACCCCTTTCACACTACCAGGTAGACCCAAGGAGTGGTGATAGGGTAGTGTACTCTGAGGCGAGGGCGAAGAGACCTCACGACAACGTTCCTGCAGGAGGAGAGAAGCCCAAGGCGCCTAAAGGTTGTGTGGTGTGCGAGGGGAAGACTACGGGCATTATAGACACCGCACCCATCTCAGAGGGGTTTACATTTATCAACAAAAATCTCTTTCCTGTTATCTATCCGTTTGAGACTGGACCCGCAGAGGAGGTTTCTTCCAACGATCCATTTGAAAGGACGGGGCATTGGGCTGTCGGGACGCATTTCCTTCAGTGGCCGAGCAACCACCACGATAGCGACTTTCATAACATGAGCCAAGAAGACGTCGTGGTGGTGCTGGAGAGGCTCTGCGTGCTTGAACAAAAGTTGTTACATTCTCCTGACTCCGGTATGGCGCTTAGTCACAGGCTACCCGATGGCGACCACTACGGCTACATTGGGGTGATAAAAAACGTAGGCCGCCTGGTGGGTGGCTCGCTGGCCCACGGTCACCACCAGATAGTGCACACCAATATAAAATCCCGTAGGATAGAGGAAGATGTGAATTTTAGACAGAAGGTTGGGCAAAATTTTTCGGAGTATATACTGAAGGAGAATCCCCCGGAGTACACCCTGAAGGAGTACGGCCATGGTGTTGTGACGATAGTGCCTTATTTCATGAGGAGGCCGCTGCACGCAATGATAGTGGTTAGTGATAATACGAGCGGTTATCTCCATCACCTGGGCAAGGATGCGCTTTATTCACTTTGTTTGGCCGTCCGTGACATGAGCCGGGCCGTGGTGGAACTTATGCCGAGGCTTGGCCGGGAGCTGGCATACACCTGGATAGTACACGAAGGTGACATAGGCGGGATGTATATTGAGATCTTGCCATGGACCCAGGAGATGGGTGGTTATGAGCAGCTTGGGATATACCTGTGCCAGAATTCCCCTGAGACCGCGGTCAAGCAATACAGGGAGTTAATATCGTGAAAGGTACACCCACCAGAGATGGTCATTCCCGCAGAAGCGGGAATCTAGGAAACTACGAGGAGTTTGTATCTTGAAGGGCGCGTCGGCAAGAGAGGCGTCTGTGCTGGAGATAACACCTGCCAGGGTGGAGGGAGAGGTGCGCGTCCCCGGCTCAAAGAGCCTAACCAACCGTGCATTGATAGCAGCGGCCCTGGCACATGGCGAATCGGTCATAAACGGCGCCCTATTTAGCGAAGATACCAGATATATGTCGTCTGCCCTGAGAGAATTGGGTTTCTTGGTAAAGGAATTGCCTGAGCAAAATAGAGTCGTAATAAATGGGCAAGGAGGCAAGATACCGGCGAATAAGGCAAGGCTCTTCGTGGGTAATTCGGGTACGGCCATGCGCTTCCTTACGGCATTCGTAACGCTAGGAAAGGGTTCGTTTGAGATAGACGGCGTTGAGAGGATGCGCCAGAGACCCATACAACCCCTTCTTGACTGCCTTAAACAGTTGGGAACAGATGCCAGGAGTAGGTTGGGCAACGGCTGCCCGCCTGTCGTTATCGAGGCCAGCGGGCTTGAAGGTGGAAGGGCCACCATGAGGGGGGACGTGAGCAGCCAGTACTTCACTGCCATACTCCTTAGCGCACCCTATGCACGAAGCGATGTCGAGATTGTCGTAGATGGGGAGCTTGTGTCTAAGCCCTATGTTGATATGACCATAGGACTTATGAAGAGGTTTGGTGTGCATGTTGATGCGGCCTGCGATGACCACAAGAAATTTCTCATAAGGGCGGGCCAGGGGTATCGGTCTATGGAGTACGAAGTGGAGGGCGATGCCTCCAACGCCTCATACTTCCTTGCGGCGGCGGCCATTGCCGGGGGGAGGGTGAGGGTATGGGGTATTCCCCAGGATTCCCTGCAGGGTGACGCACGTTTTGCCGATATCTTGGGGCAGATGGGTGCACGGGTGCAGAGGGGTGATAACTGGATAGAGGTTGAGGGCGGCACGGCCTTGCATGGCATAGATATTGACCTGGGAGATTGCCCCGACCTGGCCCAGACCCTTGCTGCGGTGGCCGTATTTGCCGATGGGATAACGAGGATAAGAAACGTGGCTAACCTGAGGATAAAGGAGACCGACCGCATCCGCGCCGTGGTAGAGGAACTGCACAGGGCGGGCATCGGCGCCAGGGAATACGAGGACGGCTTCGAGGTGGAACCGGGTGAGCCAGCACCTGCCGTGATAGAGACCTACGACGACCACAGGATGGCCATGAGCTTCAGCCTGGTCGGTCTGAGGGCACCTGGGGGGATAAAGATAAAGGACCCCGGATGCGTCTCCAAGACCTTCCCCGGCTATTTTGAAGAACTTAAGAGGCTTTGCCTGAGTAAGGCATCATGAAATCCCTGCAAGAATATTCCAAATACCGCCTGAGGCGGATGGCTGTCCGAGAACGGACAGGAATAAGCATTGTTCCTACGATATGTTTCTAAAGTATTGTCGGTGTCTTAACAGATTTAGCTTGTCATGATAGAAGACGAAAAATTTATGCAGATGGCCCTGGGGCTTGCTGAGAGGGGAAGGGGCAGGGTGGAGCCTAACCCCATGGTGGGGGCGGTGGTGGTGAAGGACGGCAATGTTGTGGGTCAGGGCTATCATGAATATTTTGGCGGCCCGCATGCAGAGGTGCGTGCGTTGGATGAGGCCGGGGCCTCTTGCAAGGGTGCCACGCTCTACGTCTCCCTTGAGCCCTGCGCACACTACGGTAAGAC
>JBHICS010000124.1:0-4620 GCA_046759685.1 Candidatus Brocadiales bacterium
CCTCGTAGGCCCAGTTCTGGCAGAAGATGCAGCCGAGGTTGCAGCCTGCAAAGAAAATGGTGCCTGAACCGTACTGACCGACGAGCGGTCTTTCTTCCCCAAAATGAGGTCCGAAGGAGGATACCACGGCCTGGCGGCCTATCCCGCAGAAGCCTTTCTGGCCCTCAAGCCGCATGGCCTTACAGTTCCTGGGACAGAGTCTGCAGGGCGAGAGCAGCTTATAGGCCTCTTCCAGGCGATTTGTAGTGGTGAGAGTTTCAGACATATTATTATTTTAGCCTATTTTAATTCTTTTGCAAACACCTTGAGGATGAGCTCTATCTTTGGGTTGGGGAATTCTCTGGTCACGGTAAGAGATTGTATTAGTGTATCTTTGTTTTTTTCGATGTCCCGAAGGAAGCAACCCAAAGATTCAAAATCTGAATGGAAGGTTATTTTTATGAGGGACTTGTAGCTATCAAAACCTATGGTGGCCTCTGTGTTTATAAACTCTGCACCTTCATCTGGCGCCGGCGTATAGGTTGGGTCAATTGCTATATCTACAATATTACAGTTTCTGGCCTGATTTGTCAGTCTATTGTATGATCGGTCAATCGTGCCCAGGTCGTCCATCAAGGAGGAGATGCCCCTATTTGCCACCTTTATTCTTCCTCTTTCTTCATCTGTGAGGGGCTCATAACTTGCCAATAGCCGTCTCTCTGCTATTATGTTCGTTTGAACCCGGCTTATATCACTTCTTATCCTTTCTACGTCTCTGGCTTTCGGGCTTAGAACCAGAAAGTATACTAAGCAGGCGACTACAAAGACGGGTATAAATACCAACCATATCCGCAGGGTCTTGGGGAGCTTTTCTAATTTACCCTTTAGTAATGCCACCGACACTCTCCTTACTTTGCACACTTACACTAACCGTGAATTCGACCTTACTTGCCTCCACCCTTCTTGCACCAGATACTGGGCCTATTGTCATGGATTCTATCCGTCCATCACTAAGTGATGGACAGGTCAGAAATAGGGAGAAGAATTCATTAAATCTTTTTTGTACAAGGGCTGCGTCTAAGCCTATGACCTCTCCATGAACTTTAAGTATCCACCCAACCTCAGTTTCTTTTATCTCGAGCGAATGAAGGAACATTTCCTCTGGCACAGAAAGGCTGAGTGTCCTTAGGATCTCGCTCCAAGGGATGGTGGGTCCGCTCAGCTTGTTGATGAAGGCAAAACGGGTACCCTGCAGGTTTCTTTCTTGCTGTATCTCCTCCATTTCCCGTGTTTGGGGTTTGAGTGAAGCAAGTTGCCTTTGTAGACGCTTATACTCTTCTTTGTACGGTACCACCGTCTGCCATAATAAGAAGTAGTATGCTGCAAGGAACAAGACCACCATGACGCTAGCAAATATTACTGCCGCCTTTGTAAGGCGGAGCTTCTTGCTTGAGGCAAATTGTTGGGACATTAAGTTCAACCTAGAGCGTTCTGGTCCGTTCCATGCCAGGCCCAGCGGTATAGATAGTTTGGAGAGTGACTCTCTGAACTCATGTACCCTATCTCCAAGGGGGGATAGGTCGAGGCCTATGGGTGCATATACCTCCGTCTGTATGCCGGTTTCCGAAGTTAAGGTGTTCGCCAAGGCGTTAGTTTGGATTGTCTCGGCCAGCAGGAGCATTTTTTTTACGGTAAGGCCTCTTGCCCGCTGTTTTACGAAGAGCAGTGAGCGTTTTATTTCCCCTATCAGTCGCCCCGACAGTTCTGCATGGTCTTTTACCTGCCTTAGAGGGAACTCCCTAGATAAGCGTAGAGTGCCTTGGTGTAGGATTATTACGGTTCCCTTATCGGTACCAATGTAAGCCATTGCCAGTGCTTCGTCCTGGGCCTCACCCCTCATCTTGAGCAGGTTAAGCAATACGGCGGGTACTATTGTGAGGGAGTTAAATTTTAGGCCAAATTCTTTGGCCATTGAAAACAGCTCCTCCATGTCCTTGGTTTGTGCCCTCGCTAGGAGGAGCTCTGTTTTGTGCAGGCCTTTCTCTTCAGTTTCACCTACGACCTCGGCGTCGGTGATCAGCTCATCTGCGGGAAATTTTAAGTCCTTTCTGGCCTCCCTGACCGTGGCAATCTTTATGTCAGGCTTGGACATAGGTGGCAAGGACACCTGACGATATTCAATTGATGGATAGGGTATGATGGCGTTAATAATCTTTGCCCTGAATCTTTTTTCTTTCAGGGTATTTTGTAAACTTGGCCCCATAAGGCGTGTGCCTCCTGGGGGGAGCTTCACCATTGCGAAATTTGTTACCTCTAGTCCTTCTGCCGAGCTTACCATCTCCACCAGCCTCATATGCCCTGAGACTACTTCCAATCCTATTATTGGTTCGTTTCTTGCCATAAAATTTTCCAGACTAGAGAATCAAGCTGGCAGATTTAATAACTTCCGAGCTTGGACAGAGAGCTGTAAAGAGGCAGATACATAGATATGGCCACCAGTAGAATTATCCCGGCTAGTGTTACTATCATTATGGGCTCAAAGGCCGCAAAGACCTTCTTGATTGTTTGTGGTATCTCCCTGTCGTAAAAGTCGCTCACTTTTTGGAGAGTTTTATCCATCTGGCCGCTTATCTCGCCGATCTCTACCATCCTTACCACCATGGGTGGGAACTCCTTGCTTGCCCTCAATGGTTCAGAGAGGCGGCGGCCCGACCTAACCTCCTCCCGTGCCCGGTGTACCACCCTCGCTATAACCTCGTTGCCTACCACTCTCTCAATCACAGACAAAGACTGAAGGATGTCGACGCCGGCGGCGTAGAGCAGGGCCAAAAAATGAGAAAAGCGTGAGAGGGCCATCTTGCGGAGCAACGTTCCAAAGATGGGTATGCTCAGTTTAAATCTGTCAAAGACATATCTCCCACCTGGGAACTGCACGACAACGGTTATGGTGGCTATTGTCCCTACTATACCTATGAGTACAAAGTACCAGTAGTTATTCATAAAGTTGCTTACAGCTATTACTATGAGGGTGGGGAGGGGCAAGGGTACGTCTAACTGTTCGAGAATATTGATGAACTTTGGAAAGACGAAGGTAAAAAGATATCCAACCAGTAAGACGACGGCAGAAAATACGATGGTAGGGTAGATAGTTATTTGTTTGACGTGCGCCTTCAATTCTTCCTGCCACTCCATAAACCTCCCTAGTTCCTCAAGCACCTTATCTAGTTCGCCAGAGGTCTCTCCAGCCTTAATAATGTTTATGTAGAGTTCCGAGAATGCCTTGGGGTGTTTAGCCATGGCATCGGAGAGATTGCTCCCCGCCTGCACATCATCTCTTACGTCTGTGAGTATGGCCTTAAACCGTGCGTCATCGGTTTGTTCTACTAGGTCGTCAAGGCCCTGAAGGATGGGTATGCCAGCAAATAGTACTGTGGAGAGGTGATGGGTGAATGTTATTACTTCTGCGGGCTTTACCTTACCGATAGAGAATGCGCGCTTTGTGCCCTTTTGTGCCTTAGCCTTTTTCTTTTTTTCTTTTTTGGCTGCGGTGGCGTTAAGGAGGTAGTAGCCCATTTGGGAGAGGTTTGTTGCAAGTTCTTCTTCATCTCCTGCCCCAAGAGTCCCTTTTACAGTCTTTCCGTAGTCGTCTATAGCTGTGTAGTCGTACTGTGGCATAGGCTTTAGAGCAATCTAAGGACCTCTTCTACGGTGGTACTGCCTTGTGCAACCTTGTCGACACCGTCTTCCTTGAGGGTCTTAAACCCCTGCTTCATTGCGGTGGTTCTGAGGACGTTGCTATCGGCGCGTTTCATTATTAATTCACTTAGTTCGGGGGTAATGTTAAGTAATTCAAAGATACCCATCCTGCCTCGATAGCCCGTCCCCCTGCAGTTTGAGCAGCCCTTGCCGCGGTAAAATTTCATGCCACGGGTTAATTCTTCGCTACCAAGACGTTTTACCAGTGATGAGTCAGGGGTTATCTCCTCCTTGCAATTCTTGCAGATGGTCCTGGCAAGTCTCTGTGCTATAACAGCTGTTAGCGAAGAGGCTGCGAGGAAAGGTTCAACTCCCATGTCCAGTAGCCTTGGTATAGCCCCCACCGCGTCGTTGGTGTGAAGGGTGCTAAAGACCAAGTGTCCTGTCAAGGCAGCTCTTACCGCCATCTCCGCTGTCTCACTATCCCGGACTTCACCGACGAATATCACGTCCGGGTCCTGTCTTAGTATTGACCTGAGCCCGACAGCAAAGGTAAGGCCGGCCTTAGGGTTTATCTGCGATTGACGTATTATCGGTAACTCGAACTCTACAGGGTCTTCAACCGTGATTATCTTTCTTTCCAGACTGTTAAGATGGGTCAGGGTAGAGTATAGAGTGGTGGTCTTGCCTGAACCAGTAGGCCCCGTGGCCAGGATGATTCCGTGAGGTTTTTCTATTGCAATCCTGAATATCTCCAGGTTACTTTCAGAGAAGCCCAGACTTGCCAGGCCCTTTACCAGTTTCTCCTTGTCTAGTAACCTCATGGCCATGGTCTCTCCAAAAGTGGTGGGGAAGCTGGATACCCTCATGTCTATTATTCTGTTGGCCACGGGGAACTTAATCCTTCCGTCCTGTGGAACCCTAGTCTCAGAAATGTTCATGCCG
>JBHICS010000125.1:0-4602 GCA_046759685.1 Candidatus Brocadiales bacterium
GTGCCGTTAATATGAGGCAAAGGTGACTACCTGACGGCGGAGTGAGTCAGGTACTCATCTTTTTCTTTCTGGGGGCTATCCTGGCAGGTTATATGCAGGAATGATAAATGTTTAAGATACTAGCTAAAGAAAAGCTCACTGAGAATATATATAGTTTTGTCATCGAGGCACCGAAGATTGCCAGAAGAAGGAAGGCGGGGCAGTTTGTCATGCTTCGGGTAGATGAGCCCGGAGAAAGGATTCCTCTGACCATCTCAGATGCCGACCCAGAGGCAGGTACCATCACCATCGTATTCCAGACCGTAGGTTACACCACCAAACAACTGGGCACACTGGGGGTTGGAGACTACATCCAGGACATCGCCGGCCCGTTAGGCCATCCTACCCACATAGAGAACTTCGGCACCGTGGTGTGTGTAGGCGGTGGTTTGGGAACCGCCCTGGGCAGGTCCATTACGGAGGCCCTCTACAAGGCCGGGAACCACGTTATAGCGATCATCAGCGCCCGAAACAGGGACCTCGTAATAATGGAAGATGAGATGAAGGGTATCTGTCACGAGCTGAAGGTCTGTACCGATGACGGCTCTTACGGTTTTCACGGCTTTCCAACGCAAGCACTGCAAGAACTTATAGATAGCGGCAAAAAGATAGACCTCGTGGTGGCAGTTGGGCCTGTGCCCCTTATGGCCGCCGTAAGCAAGCTGACCAAGCCGTACGGCATAAAGACCATAGTAAGTCTCAACCCAATAATGGTTGATGCAACTGGTATGTGCGGCGCCTGTAGAGTTACCGTTGGAGGGGTCACCAGGTTTGGCTGCGTTGAAGGACCTGAGTTCGATGGACACCAGGTGGACTTTGATGAGCTAATGAAGAGGCTGAAGACCTACGCTCAAGAGGAAAAGGAAATGAACGAGAAGTTTAACCGCACACATGAGGTAAGGGAGGCCCAGGAGGTACAGAAATGACAGACGGCACCTCTTTGTGTGAAGAAGGACATAACCTTAAAGACGCACATAAAACCCCCCGTGTACACATGCCAGAGCGTGGGTCACGGAAAAGGAGAAAGGACTGGGACGAGGTTCCTCTGGGCTATACCGCAGAGATGGCCCAGAAGGAAGCCATACGCTGCCTACAGTGTAAGAAGCCGCTATGTGTGATAGGCTGCCCGGTGGGCATCGACATCCCTGCGTTTATAAAGAGCATAGTAGAGGGAGATTTTGTTGCCGCCGCCAAGAAGATAAAGGAGACCAACAGCCTCCCGGCAGTCTGTGGGCGCGTCTGCCCCCAGGAAGACCAGTGCGAAAAGATGTGCATCCTCACCAAGAAATTTACTTCCGTCGCAATCGGCAACCTTGAGCGCTTTGCCGCAGATTTTGAGATGGAACATGGAGAGGTGGAGCTGCCAGAGATACCGCCGCCTACGGGCTACAAGGTCGCTGTGGTGGGTTCTGGCCCCGCGGGGCTGTCGGCAGCCGGGGAACTGGTCAAGATGGGCCACGAGGTGGTAATATTTGAGGCACTACATAAACCCGGCGGGGTGCTCCTCTATGGTATCCCAGAGTTTAGACTACCCAAGGACGTTGTGGGTGCTGAGATAAATTATCTGAAGAGGCTGGGAGTCAAGATAGAAGTGGACTCCGTTATCGGCAAGGTGGATACTGTGGAAGAACTCTTGGAAGAGGGCTTTGATGCCGTATTTGTGGCAGTGGGGGCAGGGCTACCACTGTTCATGGGTATACCTGGTGAAAATCTCTGCGGCGTGTATTCAGCCAACGAGTATCTGACCAGGGCAAATCTTATGAAGGCTTTTGACCCGGAGTACGTCACGCCGTTGCTTAAGAAGAGGCGTATCGCTGTAGTAGGCGGAGGAAATGTAGCAATGGACGCCGCACGCACGGCCTTGAGGATGAACGGTACCGATGAGGTCTATATCGTGTACCGACGCTCCAGGGAAGAAATGCCTGCCCGTATAGATGAGATAAAGCACGGTGAGGAAGAGGGCATAAATTTCATGCTCTTAACTAACCCAGTCAGGATACTCGGAGATGAGAATGGCTGGGCAAAGGCCCTAGAGTGTATAAAGATGGAGCTGGGAGAACCAGACGCCTCAGGACGCAGGCGGCCCGTACCTATCGAGGGCTCGGAGTTTATACTGGACGTGGACTGTGTGATAATGGCGATTGGAACCAGCCCCAACCCACTGATTTCTACAACCACCCTCGATATGAGGGTTACGCCAAAGGGCACTATTGTGGTGGACGATAAGACCGGCCAGACCACCAAAGAGGGAGTGTTTGCAGGTGGGGACATTGTTACCGGCGCTGCCACGGTTATCCTTGCAATGGGGGCAGGCAAGCACGCAGCCCGGGCCATTGACCAGTACGTTAGGACCAAACAAGTCAGTGTAAAGGCATAAAGAAAGATGCGCCTTAGAATAAACGGCGAGACAGGGACATATCCAGACGGCATAACCGTGCAGGGGTTACTGGACTCGCTAGGCATCACTAACCGTCCCGTGGCCGTGGAACTGAACCGCAAGGTCGTTCCAAGGGATAAGTTAAAGGAAAGACAATTAAAGGAAGACGATGCCATTGAGATAGTCACGTTTGTAGGCGGGGGCTAGGGCATCTATTTTGTTATGGAAAAGACCCTTCTCAAAGAAGTTCAAGAAGACAAACTCCAGTTAGGGAAGTATCAGTTTACCTCAAGGCTATTTGTGGGCACTGGCAAGTACCCCTCAATGGAGATGATGCGCGAGGCACTGGACGCAAGCGGGGCAGAGTTGGTCACCGTGGCAGTAAGGCGACTAAGCCTGAAAAACCAGCCCCAGGAGTCTCTACTCGATTATATAGATACTAATAAATACACCATACTCCCAAACACGGCGGGTTGCTACAGCCCAGAGGAGGCCATCCGTACGGCATATCTGGCGAGGGAGGCAGGGATCTCCGATATGGTAAAGCTGGAGGTTCTAGCAGATGAAAGGACACTGCTCCCAGACCCCATTGGTACGTTAGAGGCCACAAGGCAACTGGTAAAGGACGGCTTTACCGTGCTGGTATATACCACAGACGATCCCATTGTTGCAAAAAGACTGGAGGACGAAGGGGTAACCAGTGTCATGCCCGCCGGTTCGCCTATCGGTTCAGGTCAGGGTGTTTTGAATAGAAACAATATCAGGATTATACTGGAGAATGCAAAGGTGCCCATTATAGTGGACGCCGGCGTGGGCACCGCCTCAGACGTGAGTATCGCGATGGAGCTCGGGTGCGAGGGGGTGCTTCTCAATACCGGTATAGCCCACGCAAAGGACCCCGTAAAGATGGCCAGGGCCATGAGGCTTGCCTGTGAATCAGGAAGACTTGCTTACCTTGCTGGAAGAATCCCAAAGAGGCTTTACGCCAAGGCCTCTAGCCCTGAGAAGGATTTCTAACCCTATAACCTCCAAAACTTCAAGCCTTCCTTGAGAGCTCCCACCACTGTACAAACTTTCTTTTAAAAGACATTAACCACCTTTTCTTTCATTCTTTAAAGGCTCTGTAAAATATCCAAAATGTAAGCTCGGTGAATTGTAGTGGCAAAGCCATGGCTGAGGCAGATTCGACCACCACGGTTTTAAATATCTCAAATGGCTTTTGACCTTGACGGAAATCATATATCCTCTATAGTTGATTTATACAGAGAAAGTCCGAAAGTTTACAAAGGTTTTGCTCTAATGTCGTGTGTCATTCTAAGCAAAGTCATGCCAGAGGCAGATTCGCCTTAGGCGGAGAAGAATGACATCTGGACGTTTTACAGAGTTCTCAAAACATCAACCAAATGTTAGCAAAAAGAATCATCCCTTGTCTGGACGTAAAGGGTGGAAGGGTCGTGAAGGGTACGAAATTCCTCAACCTTCGGGATGCCGGTGATCCCGTTGAAGTCGCGGCCTTCTACGACCAGGAAGGTGCAGATGAGATAACCTTCCTTGATATAACCGCCTCCCACGAGGAAAGAGACATCATTATCGATGTTGTGGCCGCAACGGCTTCCGAGGTCTTCATTCCTTTAACGGTGGGAGGAGGGATACGCACTCTGGAAGACATCCGCCGATTGCTTAAGGCCGGGGCGGATAAGGTCTCCATCAATACCGCAGCAGTAAAAGACCCTGAGCTGATTAATCGTGCCTCGCGCCGTTATGGTAGTCAGTGCATAGTGGTTGCCATAGATGCGAAGCGGGTAGAGGACAAGCTGGGCTGGGAGGTCTATGTAAACGGTGGCCGCACACCCACAGGTATAGACGCATTGGAGTGGGGCAAGGAAGCCGAGAAGAGGGGTGCGGGAGAGATACTGCTTACAAGCATGGATTGCGACGGTACAAAGGAGGGTTACGATTATGAACTCACCCGTAAGGTCTCAGAGGTCACGGACATACCCATTATTGCCTCTGGGGGTGCAGGTAAACTGGAGCACTTCTACGAGGTCTTTACCACGGGAAAGGCAGATGCTGCCCTAGCCGCTTCCGTGTTTCATTACAAGGAATACACCATACACGATGTCAAGCGCTTCCTTCAAGCGAATGGAATCGCAATGAGGCTATAGCGTCAACTATCTCCACATTCT
>JBHICS010000126.1:0-4560 GCA_046759685.1 Candidatus Brocadiales bacterium
GACGTATAGCCCAAATGTGTGCTCAGGGCTTTCCTCCAGTCTTTCTCTAAGGGACTCGTAGTTGTTAACTTGTTTTTGGGGTTCTATGTAGAAGTATTCCTCCAGGATATCTACCACGCTGAGGCCTGGGTGCTCTTCAGGCACACGCACTAGCCTGTGTATGGGTAGGATGAACAGGCCCGGGTCGTTCATAGAGACAAGCATCATCATAACATAGTCTGCTCTTCCGCCGAGACTACCCTTGACCTCGTTGCTGAAGGACAGGGCCACTTCGTAGCGGTGGTGGCCGTCTGCAATAAACAGGGGTTTTTTATCCATGAATTTAGAGACCGTCTCTATGGTCGCCCAGTCACTTATTGGCCATACTCGGTTTCTAGTGCCATCCGTCCACATCAGGTCTATTTCAGGTGGGGCGGACGTTGCAGGCCTAAGGGTCTCGTATACCTCGGTGTTCTCCTCCGGATATAGGGCAAAGACGGGGCTCAGGTTAGCGCGACATGCCCTCATCAGGCGGAGCCGGTCCTCTTTCTTCTTTGGGAGTGTATTTTCGTGGGGAAAGATGGAACCTGTCCTCAGGTCTTCAAGCTTTACGAGGGCTATAAAACCCCTGCGGGTTAACATCTTGCCCTCAATAGAAAACTCCTGTTCGTAGGCGTAGATAGACGCTTGAGGGTCTCTCTGTAATATCTCTTCCTCTTGCCATGACTTCAGAAACTGTGCGGCACGGGTGTATTTGTTGCGGAATTCGGTGTCACCGGGGAGGTCCTTGCCAAGGATTATGCGTATGATGTTGTGGATGTGCCGATCGTAGAATTCTTCCCTGGCCCTGGGTGAAATCACATCGTAGGGGGGGCATATAACTTGGGAAAGGTCTTCTATCTTTTCGGGATTGTACCTATACCCCCTAAATGGTGCAATAGTAGCCAGCTTTTTTACCTTACGTGGAGTTAAACTGTGCGCTAGTTTGCCAGGTGCGAATTAGACGGTGCCAGCTTCCCAGGACACCAGGTACTTTTCCTGTTCCTTCGTTAGTGAGTCGATGGATATGCCCATTGACTGCAGTTTCAAACGGGCGACCCACTCATCTATCTCACGCGGCACATCGTGGACGAGATTCTCCAGCGTGCCGTAATTCTTTTTGATATGTTCGGTGGCCAGGGCCTGGACGGAAAAGCTCATGTCCATGACGCACGATGGATGGCCCTCTGCGGAGGCAAGGTTAATCAACCTGCCTTCTGCCAGCAGGTAGATGGTGCGGCCGTCTTTCATGACAAATCCATCTACGAAATTTCTTACCTCAGGGAGTTTCTTCACGGCCAGTTCGTTAAGACCTTCTATATCCACCTCTACGTTAAAGTGGCCGGAGTTACATATCACCGCACCGTCTTTCATCACTTCGTAGTGTTCCTTTCTTAGCACGTGGATGTCACCCGTAAGCGTACAGAAAAGGTCGCCTACCCTGGCAGCCTCCTCTATGGGCATCACCCAGTAGCCGTCCATAGCGGCCTCCAGTGCTCGGACGGGGTTGACCTCGATAACAACTACCTTGGCTCCCATACCCCTGGCCCTCATTGCCACACCCCTGCCACACCAGCCGAACCCGACTACAACCACTGTCTTGCCGGCTATCAACATGTTTGTGGCCCTAATGATGCCGTCCAGGGTGGACTGGCCCGTGCCGTAGCGATTATCGAAGAGGTGTTTGGTGGCAGCGTCGTTTACCGCAACAACCGGGAACTTGAGCACGCCGTCATTCGCCATGGCCCTCAGTCTGACCAACCCTGTGGTAGTCTCCTCCATACTGCCCATGACATCTTTCGCAAGCTGGGGATGACTGCTGTGTATAGCGGATACAAGGTCTGCACCGTCATCGATAGTTATAGAAGGTTTGTGGTCGAGCGCTGCCTCTATATGTTCGTAGTACGTCTTGTTATCTTCACCCTTTATGGCGAACACAGGTATTCCGAAATCATTTACCAGTGATGCGGCCACGTCGTCTTGCGTGGATAAAGGGTTTGAGGCGCAAAGGACTACTTCGGCGCCGCCAGCCGTGAGGGTGTTGGCAAGGTTTGCCGTTTCTGCCGTGACATGGAGGCAGGCCGAGAGTCTTATACCGTCAAGGGGTTTTTCCTTCTCAAAGCGTTCCTCTATTAGTTTTAAGACAGGCATATCCCTGCCTGCCCAGGCTATTCTGCGTTTTCCTTCAGGTGCAAGTTTTAGGTCTTTAACGTCGTGCTTCATGCAGTAATTGCCTCCTTTATGTCGGTCTCACGCCTTAGTGCGTCTACCATGTCGGTCTTTTCCCAGGTAAAGATGTCACCTTCACGACCGAAATGCCCGTATTTTGCAGTCTCCCTGTATATTGGCCTCCGAAGGTTGAGCTTTTCAATGATGCCTGAAGGGGTGAGGTTAAAGACCTTCTCCACTACCTCCGCCAGTTTATCCTCCGCGATTTTGGCCGTGCCTTCGCAGTGTACAAGGACGCTGGTAGGTTCAGGTACTCCTATGGCGTACGCAAGCTGGACCTCGCACCTGTCTGCAAGCCCTGCGGCTACCACGTTCTTTGCCACATACCTGGCCGCATAGTGGGCGCTACGGTCTACCTTTGTCGGGTCTTTTCCTGAGAAGGCACCACCACCATGCCTTGCCCTTCCGCCATATGTGTCTACGATTATCTTTCGACCTGTCAGGCCACAATCTCCCTTTGGCCCCCCGACTACGAAACGGCCCGTGGGGTTTGTATGGTATATGGTCTCGCTGTCGAGGTATTCTGCCGGGATTACCTTCTTTACAAGCTTCTCTATCAGGTCCTTCCTGATTGTTTGTTGGTCTACGTCTTCTGAGTGTTGTGTAGATACCACAACAGTGTGCACCCTGATGGGGCGGTGTCCCTCATATTCCACCGTTACCTGTGACTTGCCGTCGGGCCTCAGATATGGCAGTTCGCCGCTCTCTCTTAACTTTGCCAGGCCCTCTACCAGCTTATGTGCTAGTACGATGGGTAGAGGCATGAGCTCAGGGGTTTCATTGCAGGCGTAACCTATCATCATACCCTGGTCACCTGCACCCAGCTGTTTCTTCTTTCCCTCATCTACACCGAGAGCGATATCCGGAGACTGTCTGTCGAGGCACGTAATGACTGCGCAAGTATGACAGTCAAAGCCCATAGAGGTGTCTGTGTAACCGATCTCCTTTATGGCCTGCCTTACTACGGCGGGTATATCGACAAGGGCGGTAGTGGTTATCTCTCCAGCTACCAGTACCAGCCCTGTTTTGACAAGTGTTTCACACGCAACCCTTGCATAAGGGTCTTTTTCGTAAATGGCGTCCAAGATGGAGTCGGATATCTGGTCCGCAATCTTATCTGGATGTCCTACGGCAACGGATTCAGATGTAAACAGATGTCTATCTTTTCTCATTTACCTACAATCTCCTTTTAAAGATTTCTTTAGTACCTCCAGGTTGCGGGGCGTGGCACCCCTCTCCCTGAGCACCGTGTCACGAGCCCTGAGACCAATTTCCTCTGCATACTGGGGACCGTTAAGAATATCTTTTATTGTACCTAGAAGTTCCTGCTCGTTGCGCACCATTTTAGCAGCGTTCGCCCTCAACAGCAAGTGCATCTCCTCCTCAAAATTTGCCATATTTGGGCCAAAAACCGTGGGTCTTGCCAGGGCTGCAGGCTCCATTATGTTCTGACCACCTTGGCCCCTGAGACTCTTGCCAACAAACACGCAGTCTGCCAGGGAATATATATTTGTCAGGTCCCCTATCGTGTCAACTAACACCACTGTATCTTCAGGCTCGGTGTCAAAGGTCCCTGTCTTATCCAGTGCGGACTTCCTTACAGGGGAGAACCCCAAGGCCTTTATAAGCCCTTCTACTTCTTTGGCTCGTTCAATGTGACGAGGGGCAATGATAAGTCTAAGCGTGGGAATGGTGACCTTCAGGGTCTTAAAGGTCCTTAGCAATATCTCTTCTTCCCCGGGGTGTGTGCTCCCTCCCACAAGAACTATGTCCTTAGGACCTAGTTTAAAGGAGTGTCTCAGCCCTTCCTTTATGCCTTCAGAGACATCCACGGGCAAATTATCATACTTCATCGTGCCGGTGATTACTACCCTTTCCTCAGGTATGCCAAGCTCGAGGAATCGAGCGGCATCCGCCTGGGTGCGTACACAGTAGATATTGCCTGGGGCGGACAAACTCTCATAGAACATCCCGGATAGGAATCCCATGGCCTTGAAGAATTTTTGGGATTTTTCCGATATCCTTCCGTTAACTAGCACCACAGGGATTTTCATTTCAGAAGTTGCTACTAAGAAATTCGGCCATATCTCGAGCTCTACCAGCACGATACAACTGGGCCGTAAAAGCCTGAGGACCTTTCGGTTTATCCAACTGAAGTCGAGAGGAAAGTAAAAAATAAGCTTGTCATCAAATTTCTTCTTGGCATTAGAGAATCCGGTATTAGTGGAAGTGGAGATGATTACATCCCAGTCATGAAATTCTTCTTCCATGGCCTGCACAAGCGCTGCGACCGTGTTTACCTCGCCTACAGAT
>JBHICS010000127.1:0-4540 GCA_046759685.1 Candidatus Brocadiales bacterium
AGAGCCTCTATCATCCAGGGTATCTCTTCGTCGCCGAACCTTATGGAAGTATCTTCAACAAGCGTCTGGTACTCGCCACGGAAAAAATCCTCGTGACTCCTTTCCATCTGGGCAAGTTTTTTAAAAACGTTTTTAGAATCAGGGTCCTCGGCCTTCTCTGCCGCCTCGTTGTAGAACTGATAGGCCCTTTCTTCCGCCTCGTATACCAGCTTTACCACGTCCTGAAGGGTTGCATCCCTAGGGGGTGTCGCTATCATCCTCTTTACTTCCTTCTTTCTCGATTCTGGTATAACGGGGTCGTACCCTGTCAGATGTTTGTACCAGTTGAATAAGATTCTCCGATGTTCCTCTTCGGTATCGGCCATGATACTCAGCTTGAGGCTGGCACCTTTGTCGGGTAATTGTGATGCAACAGAGCGGTAGAAATCCCTGGCCTTTGTCTCCTGAAGGATGGCCAACTCTATTATACTCAAGACCTCTTTACTGGCCTTCATAAAAGACCTCTCTTCGGACTAGCTCCCCTTTGCCAACCCGGAAAACTTCTTCTTTAACTTCTTGATAAGCCCTACACGCAAGGCTTCCTCGGCCCTTTGTCCCTTGACTGCCTTCCAGGCACTGGAGCAGTTTTTATAATCAACCCCAACGAGAGTGTGTATCAGGTGGTCTACTTCTCTTTTGTTCTCAGCCGTTACCTTTACACCCGCCTCTTTTAGGATGTCTGGTATATGTCTGAAATAGCAGGACATATATCACTTATCACATCAACTTAGGAAACTGCACTAATCCCCAAAAAGCGCCTCCAGTTCGGCAACATGCTCCTCCTCATCGGCCAAAATATCTTCGAGCATGTTCCGGCTGGTATAATCTCCCTCCCCGTCAACCACCTTGATCCACTTCCTAAAATTCCCAATAGCGTCACGCTCATCCTGCAGGTTCACCTTTATCATCTCTATACTCTTTTTGGGAACCTTCAGAGGGTCAGGCTTGGTGGTGGGCATGCCGCCCAAGGCAGCTATCCTCTCGCCCAGCTTGTAGGCGTGGTCCATCTCTGTGAAGCTCAGCTTCTTGAAAAGCTCCCTAACAGACTGGGCATTAGAGCCCTTGTATAGGTAATGGTGCTGAATATATTGAAGGAGGGCAGTTATCTCCTCGGCAAGGGCCTTATTCAGTATCTCTACAATCTTATTTTTGTCCATCTCCCGCTCTCCCCTCTTGAATGATATTTCCATTTTCTTCCATGTAACGTCATGTTACCTTGTCAAAAGAGAACGACAAAAACCGATTTAGAAGGCAAAAGCCTAATGAAACCATTAAACAGCAGAAGCTTGAGAAAGAATTATATCTACATATGTAGAATATTACAAGCCGTTTCCCCCTCTATGGTTCTGCCGGCCCGGAAACGTGCTAGGGCTTAAAGGGCTGCGCGGCCTTCCTCAGGCAGGGCAGATGAGCTGGCCAAGCTTCTCACTCAACCTCAGGTTCTCATTAAAGTCTATCGGTATGTCAACAATGGTAGGTCTGTCCTCAGCGAGGGCCTTCCTTAGAACGGGCAGGAGTTCACCGGGCCGCTCCACCCTGTAACCCTCCATTCCAAAGGCCCTGGCGTATTGCACAAAGTCTGGGTTCTTAAAATCCACACCGAAACCCACCCCAAACTTCGACAACTGCTTCCACTTTATAAGCCCATAGGTATCATCGCGGAAGATCAGGGTTACAAACGGCGTACCCACACGTGAGGCCGTTTCCAGCTCCATGGAGGTCATCATAAAACCACCATCGCCGCATATCACAATCACCTTCTTTTCTGGATGCACCAACTTGGCGGCGATAGCCGCCGGTATACCAAAACCCATAGCGGCAAAACCAAATGAAATAAGCACGGACTTGGGTTCATAGGCCATGTAGCTCCTGGCTACCCATATCATATGCGCCCCAACATCACTCACCAGTATCCCGTCCCTGCCAAGCGCCTTTCTGACATCACTGAGAACCCTCTGTGGTTTTAACGGGGAGGAGTCATCATCGGCATACTCTTCTATCTCCCGAATGATATACTTTCTCAGTGTGTCCGTCCTAGCGTGGGCCTTCTTTCTCTTAACCATGTGCTGAAGAAGCCGGAGGCTACTCTTTATGTCACCCAACACCTCCACCGCCGGACTGTAGTGGAAGTCCACCTCACTGGATAGGACGTCAACGTTAACTATCTTCTTGTCCCCTTTAGGATTCCACATCTCGGGCTCGTATTCTGCAAAATCATACCCTACGCCTACTACCAGGTCTGCCCTGTCAAAGCCACAGTTTACGTAATCATGCTGCTGAAGGCCGACAGAGAGAAGGCAGAGGTCATTGTCCGCAGGCACACAGCCCATGGCCATAAAGGTGTGGGCCACAGGTATCTCCGTGTGCTCTACAAACTCCCTAAGGGTAGCAGAAGCATCGCCACGAATTACCCCATTCCCCGCCAGTATTATCGGGGACTTTGCCTCGTTTATAAGGCGCGCGGCCTCTTTTAGCGACCCCTCGTCCGGGCTAGGATAGCTTACCTCTGTAACTGGCAGTGGCGTGCCCTCTACCTCCTGCTCCGCCACATCGGTGGGTAGTTCTAAATGGCAGGCGCCCGGCTTCTCTGATTGTGCAATCTTAAAGGCCTTTCTTACCAACTCTGGGATTATCACCGCCCTTTCCACCTGCGTATTCCACTTGGTTATGGGCTTAAAGTGCGCCACTACATCCAGTATCTGTTTTGACTCCTTGTAGGCCCTCCTGAGGTCGGCCTGTCCCGTGATGGCTACAACAGGGGCATGGTCCAGGTTGGCATCGGCAAGGCCTGTTGTAAGATTTGTGGCCCCTGGACCTAAGGTGGCGATGCAGACGCCAGGCCGTCCCGTGAGCCTACCTACCACGCTCGCCATAAACGCAGCACCCTGCTCGTGGCGAGTAGTAATAAATCTAACAGAAGAAGACCTCAAGGAATCGAGCAAATCGATAACTTCCTCACCAGAGACCCCAAAGACATACTCCACCCCCTCGTTTTCCAGACACCTTACTATAAGGTCAGAGGCCTTCAAGTTCTCAACACCTCCTTTTATAATAGCTTAGATTAGGCATATGCGAGGTTCATCTCGACTTAAAATACCCCTTTGAGACCAGCTAGGTCAAGACCAATTTGCAACTTGACTTGGGGATGGGTTGAGGTAATAATGTACCGGGTGTGCGCACCTGTTTTCTTCCTAAGGCCAAAGAGGGCAGAAGGTTGTGAAGTGGAAGATCTTCCATCGAAAACCTCGTCTCCCCAAGCGAAAGACCCCTGTAGCGGTAAGGTTCAGGTTGATGTGGGTAATCCCATCAGTGTTTGCACTCTTTTCCCTCGCATCGGGCTACTTCGCCCTAAGCGCCAGCAAGCATCTCTTTCACCCATCTACGTCCATTATCGCTGGCGAGGATAAAGGTTCACTATGGATACTATTGGGAATATTTCTCATAACGGCCCTGGCCGCATTTTCGGGGGCAATGATAGCCCACGCCATAACCAAACCCCTAAAGAAGATTAGCGAAAGGGTCGAAATACTTGCGCCAAGCAAGATAATGAAGGCCCCGGACGAGCTGTCATTCTTAAACAAAACCCTGGAAGGGGTGCTCTCCTCTCTGGACCGTTATATGAAGGAAGGCCAACTCCTGGAGGTCCTTCCTTGGGGAGCAATAACACTCAACAAGGACGGGACCATTACACATGTAAACAAAGTGGCAGAAAGGGTACTGGGTATAAAATCTGCTCAGGTAGAGGGCGCACATTTCCAAACTGCGTTTCGCGAATACCCCAGAAGCAAGATATTCCTAAACCTCATAGACAACGCCCTCAAGGGGAACAGAACCGAGGTTTTTGAAGACATCGATATTTCTAAAAAAGAAGGCACCATAAAACTTAAGGGACGGATCACTCCCAAAACCGACGACGCCGGCAGACCTATGGGACTTATCATCACCTTCCAAAACCCTTCTGAGGTAGAGCATATAAGGAACTGGATAAAACAAACAAACCAGTTGGCAGGACTTGGCACAATGGCCGCAGGTTTTGCACACGAGATAAGAAACCCACTAGCATCTATCCGCGGCCTGATGGAACTTATCAGAGAAGACCTGACAGAAACAGATTCCAAGAGGAAATACGCAGATACTATTATTGCGGAGGTGGACCGCGTAAACAAACTTGTTGAAGAGGTGCTAGACTTTGCACAAACAGAACCCACAGTGCCTGAATCAAAGGACATAAACGACCTCCTCAGACAGGCCATAAATATGAGCAAATACCGTACACCAGAAAAAAGGGTAACTATGTTGGACGATCTAGGCGAAGGCCTGCCACACGTTCTTGCCAGAGCCGAAAAGTTAACTCAGGCCTTTGAGAATCTCCTTGTCAATGCAATTGAAGCAACACCAGATGGAGGAAGCGTTCGCATAACCAGTTTTATGCAGGACGGCACCCAACGTTCTAACCCAGAGGCCATGCAGTCGAAAAGACTTGTGGTGCGCTTCTACAATA
>JBHICS010000128.1:0-4520 GCA_046759685.1 Candidatus Brocadiales bacterium
CCCCTGAAACAGTTAACCCGAATTCGTAGAGGAACCTTCCTGCTATACCACCCATGAATGCTACAGGGGTGAACATTGCTGCCATTACTAATGTTGTGGAGATAACGGCAAATGCAACTAAGTGGGCTCCTCTGCTGGCGGCCTCGAGGGGCTGTAATCCCTTTTCTCGGTGTCGAAAGATGCTCTCCAAGACCACTACTGCGTCGTCAATCACTACTCCCACTGCAAGGCTCAATGCCAGAAGGGTCATGTTGTTGAGGGTGAATCCCAGGAAGTGCATCATTGTAAAGGCCCCGAGAAAAGAGGTAGGGATAGCGAGGAAGACTATGAAGGTGCTCAAGGGATTTCGCAGAAAAAACAGCACCACAAGGCCCGTTATGAGTATGGCAAATATAATGGCAAACTGAACGTCCCTAATGGATGCGACGATGAAGTCGCCGCGGTCCACCGCGATGTCCATCCTTATCCCCTCGCGCAGGTAGCCCTTGACTTCATTGTAAACCTTTCCTATCTCTCTTGATACAGAGACCGTGTTTGCGCCGGACTGCCTCTTGACCCCTAGGCCTACTGCCGGCTCTATGACGCCTGGAATATGACGGTATCGGCCTACCATGTCCCTGTCTTCCATGCCGAACTCAGCAAAGCCGACGTCCTTAAGGGTTATAGGGGCACCAGAGCGGTAGTCTATTATGAGATTATTGAAATCTTCAGCAGTTTTGAGCTCCCCCAGGGTCCGCACGTAAAGCTCCACGGCGCTTCTCTCTATCTTGCCACCGGGCACCTCCCGATGCTTTGAGCTTAGGGCATTAATAACGTCTGTTACAGTTAGTTGAAGGGCCTTTAAGCGGTTGGTGTCGAGCCAGATTCTCATGGCCTTTTTACGGAAAGCACCCTCAATGATCAGGCCAACGCCGGGGAGGATTTGAAATTTAGGTTTTAGATCATAGTGAGCGTAGTCGCTTATTTCTTTCAGGGGCTTGTTTCCCTGCACGGCTATCCATATGATGGGCCTCGCCGAGGGGTCCAGCTTGTCCACCACTGGGTGTTCCACGTCCCTTGGAAGCCTCTCAAGGGCTAGTGCTACCTTATCGCGCACATCCTGAGCTGCAACGTCAACATCCCTGTCCAGTTCAAACTCTACAGTTATCTCTGCGAATCCCTCAGAGCTCTTAGACGTGAGATTTCTTATCCCCTGTATTGTGTTTATCTCTTCCTCCAGAGGGTCGGTGACATCCAACTCCATGACATCGGGATTGGCACCCCTGAGTTTGCTCTGTACCACCACGTAGGGATAGTCTATCTTCGGATACTGGTCCACACCCAGCCTGAGATAGGTAATTATCCCGAACACGCCGATGGCAGAGACCATCATGATGGCGAATATGGGCCTTCTAATGCAAAAATCCGGTAAGAACACCGCTATTCCCTCTCTGTGAGCTTGAACAGTCCTGCTTCAACCCTGTCTCCATCCACCAAAACATACTGGCCCCGTACTACCACATAGTCCCCGGATTTCAGCCCCTCTACTACCTCCAACATGCCCCCCTTCAACCGTATGCCGGGCGTAATAATAGACTTTGTTGCCCGTCCATCCTCTACACGGAAGCAGTAACTTACACCCTCCTCGCTAAGGACGGCCTCCTCGGGGATTACCACTGCATCTGGGTGTGTGGCAACTGGTAGTCTGACGATAACAAAAA
The DNA here is from genome assembly GCA_046759685.1 of Candidatus Brocadiales bacterium. GTDB lineage: Bacteria > Planctomycetota > Brocadiia > Brocadiales > Bathyanammoxibiaceae > JBHICS01. The sequence goes on from JBHICS010000128.1 coordinate 1,701, forward strand.
ACCCCGGGCTTAGTCTATTGTCCGGATTCGGTATCCTTGCATAACACTGGAACCGCCTAGTCTCTACAATTATCTTGGGATTAAGGTAATATACCTCGCCGATAAACTCCTCATCTGGATAGGCATCTATAGAGACGTTGACTTTTTGGCCGATGCTGACATAAGAAAAATATTTTGCAGGGACTGTAAACACCAATTTTATAGGGTCTATATCCACGATATTAAGTAGATCAGTGGTGCCTTCTGTAATGTATTCTCCAACATCAACAAACCTCTTACTCACTATCCCGGATATTGGGGCAATAATCTGCGTGTCTTTGAGGTCCTTTCTTGCCAGTTCAAGGGTTGCGAGTGCTGTGTCACGAGTGGCTTCCGTTAAATCCGCCTTGCTCACGGCATCATCGTAGTCCTGGCTAGATATAACTCCATCTTCGTACAGCTGGATCATCCTTTTAAGGGTCTTTCTGGCCAATGTCATGTCGGCTTCGGCCTTCCGGGCCTTCGCCTCGCTCTCCGCTACCTTGAGGCGATATTTCTCATCCTCAAGAGATATGAGGGCTTCTCCTTCCTCTACTTCATCGCCCTCCTCGAAGAAGATTTTCTGTACAATGCCGTCCAACTCGCTGCGGAGATCCACATCGGCCTCCGCAATAAGTGAACCCGTTGTCTCCGCCATATAGACCACATCTTGTGTTACTGCCCGAAAGGCCTCTACGGGCCTCACTATTTCACCCTTCCGTGGTTTGTACTCCCCCATAGCTACTTTCGGCAGGCTCATGGCAAAGATTACAGCTAGTATTAGGAGGGCTCTGTAAAAATGGCGAAACGGACTGGCCGAGCTACGTGCGTAAAAGGCAGACACACCTGAAGAATGACCGGAGAAATGGGCCTGGCCACTTTCCATGCCCGCATAAAATGGGCCTGGAAGGCCCTGCCTGGTCAAGTATAATGACTTCTTCAAAGGCCTCCCTATATATTTGTTATTTAGCATCTCGCTCACTTTTGCCTCATGCTGGTTATCATCTTCTGGATTATTGACATCAGATTGGCCTTCTCTTTTTGGGTTAGAGGGCCAAGTATTCTCTCGACCCTAAGCCTCCTCCTATGGAGTTCATCTGAGAGTATCTTTCGGCCGTCATCAGATAGAGATACGATCCACTGCCTCTTATCCTGCTCATTCACATTACGGTTAATCAAAGAAACCTGGCGCTGGTCCTCTACGTAGTTCTCCACAGAGGCCAATAGACGAGACATCTGGAAGGTATTTATGTTCAAATGGGTCTTTACGTCCTTAAGAGACATCTTGCCCCCCTGGCTCAGTAAGGTCAAAAGGGTTTCCTGGCCATATGTGAGGATGGATGCAGATTCCGGGTGCCTTCCTAGTTCCAGGACAAGTAGACTAATCCCCTCTACAAAGCTGCCCAGACTGGTCTTTTCCCGGTTTTTTTCTTCTTGCTTCATGTACAGTACCAAGCGTTGGAGGTGGATGTTTCCATCTACATTGATTTTAATCAATAGTTGCAGAAATGTCAACTATTTGAAACGATGCAATATTCTTCTGTGGGTTGTTTGAGGAGGAGTTATATTAGGAATGGTATACCCGGGACCTCTCGAAGTCCCTTGCCAGCACTTCGCCGACGATAATGAGTGCGGTTTTTTTTATGCCTTCACGTTTAACTTCTTCGGCAAGCCTTGAAAGAGGGGCACGTATTACTTTTTCTTCCTTCCATGTGGATTTGTAGACCACCACGGCAGGGCAGTCTGGGCCGTACGACGGCGTGAGTTCTTCAACAACTTTCTCTATTTGGTGCACACTCAAAAAGATGCAGAGGGTGGCCTTCGGCTGGGCAAGTACCTTGAGGGACTCCTTTGTGGGTACTGGTGTTTGTCCCTCGGCCCTGGTGATGATTACTGTCTGAGATACGCCAGGGAGGGTCAACTCCTGCTTCAAGCAGGCCGCGGCGGCCAGAAAGGAGCTTACCCCCGGTATTACCTCATAATCAACACCTATCTCGTCCAGGGCCTTCATCTGTTCCTGGATTGCCCCGTAGAGAGAGGGGTCGCCAGTGTGCAGCCGGGCCACGTCCTCACCCCTTTCCTGCGCCTCATTTATAACCTTTAGCTGTTCCTCAAGGCCCATGCCGTGGGTGTTGTAGCGCTTTGTGCCAGGCCTGGTATACCTTAATAACTCCTCGTTCACCAGGGAGCCTGCATAGAGACAGTAGCCGACTCGTTCCAGTATCTTTTTGCCTTTTATGGTAAGCAGTTCCGGGTCGCCAGGACCCGCGCCAATAAAATAGACCTTCATGTGTGCTTCACTCTGCCCCCTTCTTTACACATGCCATAGAGCTTACTTGCCATAGATGCGAGTAGCTCGCGGTTCTCAAGCTCCTTGACCCAGTTCTGAGGAATGCCGTTCAGTCCGTTAAAGGCGCCGCTTATAGCGCCAGCTACGGCTGCCGTTGTGTCGGCATCTATACCTCCCAGGACGGCGTTAACCACCGTGCTCTTGAAATCCCTGGGTGTGAATAGGAAGCAAAATGCGGCACTAGCTACTGTTTCTACCACATAGCCGGAGGTGCCCAGAAGCTCCAGGGCCTCTTCGGGTTTAATATTCTCTCTGTCTTTTAAAAGCGTCTCTGCTTTAGCCAGGTTTCTTGATACTGCCGAGTTACCGATAAATTCTCGTGTGTCCTTTATGGCAGTGTCTAGGTCAAGGTCTCCTCTAGCAGACCTTGCTACCATGTAGGCTACTGCCGTTGCGCCGGCCACGGCCTCTGTATTGTTATGTGTTATTACTACCGCCTGCTGAACGGCTTC
>JBHICS010000129.1:0-4510 GCA_046759685.1 Candidatus Brocadiales bacterium
TTCTCGCGCCTTGGCATAGTAACCGGCAAAAAGGTTGGCGGCGCTGTAGAACGCAACCGCATCAGACGCCTACTCAGGGAGTGCTTCAGGCTAAATAAGGTCCTGCTGGGGCCCGGCCTCGACGTCATCATTATAACCAGAAGGGGGTTCCCCACCACATTCCACGGTGCTGAGGAGGAGTTTAAGAAACTGGTCAGCAGGTTCAAGGCAAGGAAGGTTATTAAATGAATTTTCTGGTAATAGGTGTTATCAGGATTTATCAGCGCTATATAACGCCTCTCCTGCCGCGCGGCTGCCGCTACGTCCCCAGCTGTTCAGAATATATGATAGAGGCCATAGAGAAGAAGGGCCTTATATTAGGCATCCCCAAGGGCCTTTGGCGCATCCTGCGCTGCCACCCCCTCGGCGGCTCAGGCTACAACCCCGTGGATTAAGCCCTAGGGTGCGTGTCCACACACCTTGCATCATTTTGTTCGGTCTTTAAGTATCTTCTCCACCCTGGCTGGGCCTAGTTGTTTTTTGAGGGATTCGAGCTGCTTTTTGGCAGCGTCGCGTTTTTTCACTAATGCCTCCCACTCCTTCCTTTTTGTATCTATCTGCTTCTGCAGCTTCTTGTTCTCTTGCCTCAGCTCCTCTATCTGCTCTTCGTTCTCAAACCTGACCATGTCTCTTAGCTGCTTTTCGAGGATGGCGATGGCCTTTTTGTTTCGGGCTATCTCACGCCTCCATTTCGTGACCGGATGACGGTCAAACTCCTTTTGCATTTTGTTATAGAGACTGTGTTGTGCAATAAATTCTTTTTCAATCTTTGCTAGATTATCTACATCCTTGGCCAAAAGGGGACTGCCACAGATCAGGATTAAGAAGGTCATGCAGAGGTATAGGGGCAGGGCAACCCCGCCCCTACAATAACTAGATTCTTCGCTTCGCTCAGAATGACACACAGTCCTAGCCTCTGTAGAATGCGTCGAGACGCACCCCGCATTTCTGTCTCTGGCATAACTCGCACGTTGCATTAAAAGAACATCTATTATTTGCTCCACGCAGGTGGATTTTGCTTGAAATCCTCCCCCTTATTATAGTAAGTTATGCCACCACTGTTAAGCACTCACTGGGGTGGCTGTGCTCTAGGACGAAAGGTAGAGACAGCCGGTGCAATTACCCAGCAAGAACTGGGCAGAGATTGACCTCGCGGCTATCACTCATAATATCCGCATGATTCGCCAGAGGGTCGGCAGGGGCGTGGGTATTATGGGTGTAGTAAAATCCGATGCCTACGGCCATGGTGCCTCCCGAGTAGGTCTCCACCTCGAGTCGCAAGGTATAGAGATGTTGGCGGTAGCCAGCATTGAGGAGGGGATTGTACTTAGGGATAGGGGGATAAAGATCCCAATCCTCGTCCTGGGCTGTATATTCCCGGAGGAGGTGGAGGCCCTTCTAAGATATTCCCTCATACCTAGTCTATGCGACAAGGGTGTAACCAGGGAGCTGTCCAGGTTTGCCAAGTCACTTGGCAAGGTGGCGAAGGTCCACGTGAAGATAGACACGGGTCTGGGCAGTCTAGGTGTCCACCATAGGGAGGCCGTAGGGTTTATAAGAGATGTGGCGGTTACTGAAAATCTATTCATACAGGGGGTCTTCACACACTTTAGTTCATCCACCGAGATAGACAGCAACCATACCCATGAACAGCTCCACATCTTTAAGGGTATCCAGAGTGAAATCGAGGCACTTGGCATCCATATACCGTTGAGGCATGCGGCGAACAGCGGGGCGATACTGGGGACGCCTGAGGCGTCGTTTAATATGGTTCGCCCAGGTATGCTGCTCTACGGGCTCTGCCCGTCATGCCCGGACGTTAATCATACAAGACATTCTATAGGCGTTCGCCCTGCCATGATGCTTAAGACAAGACTTGGTTTTATAAAAAACATCAGCGCAGGGGAGACGGTCAGTTACGGTCGCACATTTAAGGCCCTGAGGCCAACCAGGGTAGGTGTCCTGCCCCTGGGTTATGACAACGGCTACATCCGTGCCCTGTCCAATAGGGGTAAGGTAGTTATTCGCGGACAGCGCGTACCTGTTATAGGGCGAGTGCGCATGAACCACGTGCAGGTAGACGTTACGGACGTACCTGATGCCAAGGTTGGCGATGATGTAGTCCTGTTTGGTGGACAGAGCGGTTTGTCCTCTTCTGCTGAGGAGTTGGCAGGCCATATAGGCACTGTCCCCTACGAGGTGGTCTGCGCAGTAGGAAGGTCAAATCCCAGGGTATATACTAACGAGGTCACCAGGGATGAGTACAAGGACGGTTCCATTTATAAATCTGGGGGCTCAGTACCGCTCTATAAGGGATGAGATACGGCAGGCGCTTGACAGGGTCATCGATAGTACCAGCTTCATCCTTGGTGAAGAAGTAGAGCGTTTTGAGAAGAATTTTGCCGAGTATTTAGGCGCGAAGCATTGTGTGGCACTCAACTCCGGGACCTCTGCACTCCACCTCGCGCTAGTTGCCCTCGATATTAAAAAAGGCGATGAGGTTATAACCACCCCTTACAGCTTTATTGCCCCCGCAGAAGCCATCTCCTACACAGGTGCCAGACCTGTCTTTGTCGACATAGACGCCGAAAGCTTTAACCTTGATGTCTCCAGAATAAGAGGTGCCATTACAAAGAGAACCAGGGCCATTATGCCCGTACACCTTTACGGCCTCCCGGTTGACATGGCTGAGCTTATGAAGATTGCCGGAGAGTTTGACCTCCCGGTGATAGAGGATGCAGCCCAGGCGCATGGCGCAGAGTGTTCCGTCGAAGGGGCATGGAGGAAGGTAGGCACCATTGGGGATATGGGTTGCTTCAGCTTCTATCCCACAAAAAATCTGGGCGCCTGCGGTGAAGGTGGTGCAGTGGTGACTGACAACCAAAGGCTCTTTGAAAAGATCAGGATGTTAAGGAATCACGGACAAACGGGCCAACAGTACCACCACCAGTTTATTGGGTATAATTACCGGATGACCGCCTTCCAGGGTGCAGTGCTCGGTGTAAAGCTAAAAAGGTTGGACGAGTGGATAGAAGCCAGGCGCAGCAGGGCGGCACTATACGATGGCGGATTAAAGGATACCCAGCTAAAAACCCCCAAGAGGGCAGAGAATTCAAAAGGGGTGTATCACCAATACGTAGTGAGGGCAAAGGATAGGGATGGGCTGAGAAAGTTTCTGGAAGAAAGAGGCATAGAGACCGGCATTTATTATCCCCTGTCAATACCGCTTCAAGATGCATACCGACATATGGGGCATCAAGAGGGTGACTTCCCTGCTTCAGAGATGTGTGCAAAGGAGTGTCTTAGCCTGCCCATGTACCCTGAGCTTGAGGAGAGTGACGTTGAGTATGTTTGCTCCAAGATTATGGATTGGGCAAAAAAAGAATAGGTACAGGTTATCTGACCTGCGTATAAATCTGTACAGGCCTGCAGCGCCCCTCACGAACCCGTGCTAAAGCAGACAGATGAAGCCTTTCAGAACTTCCTGCATACTGCAATCCCGCCCCTTGACCTGTCAAGGAGCTCATCCAGCCGACTCAGCACCTTCACACCCACCCAGCCTGCTGCCTGTACTGCAGCACGCATCTTAAGCCACCTGAAGGGGACCGACAGGACGTCGCAGATGACGTGTCGGGTTCCATATACCTTTATCAGCCTTAGGCCATTTTCCTCCAATTCCGACCTTAGAGCACCCACAGTAAGTCTTCCACGCTCTTTCTTTTTAGAGGCCCTTCTCCTCCATCCATAGAAGTCAGATATAAGAAGCCCATCATCGCGAAGGACACGCCTAATCTCTTTATATATGACCTTCCGGCCCTCGGCATCAAGGTGCTTTATAAAACGGAACCCTATAACAGCCGCAAAGTGTCCGTCCCTAAAGGGCAACTGGAAGGCATCTCCTCTTATAAGCGGGGGACGGTGTGTATTATGTCCGAGATTCTCTTTTGCCTCAGTAAGCATCTCCATAGACACATCTAGGCCAACGTAGTTGGTACCGAATCCCCTGAGCCTTCTGCAGAGTCTTCCTGTACCTACCGCTACTTCCAATATGGGACCCCTTACGTCCTTGAGCGCCTCTGAGAGCGCAAGGACCTCAGTCTCATAGTGAAGTGATATGTCCCCCTCTCGGAAATCCCTCTCTTCCTCATAGGTCCTTGCAACCACTTCGTCCTGATAACCTTTTCTGAGGTCTTCTCTAACATCAGTCTCTTTTTGATTCATATCTTGCTGCTTTCCTGGAGTCTTTCGTTAGGATAGTATGTCTTTCTAAGATGCTCGAAGACATTAACCGTCCTATCCAATACACTATCCCAACTGTATTGGAGTGCGGTCTCTCTCAGGCCGCCACTATACATATCAGGCTGTTTAAAGACCCTATCTATTGCTTGTGCAAGGTCTGCGGGTGACCGCGGAGGTACCATTATACCTCCCTTCACGGCTTGCATAAGGTCAACTATCCCTCCTACCTCCG
>JBHICS010000130.1:0-4510 GCA_046759685.1 Candidatus Brocadiales bacterium
GGTATTCCTTTGATACGTTAGCGGGCTTGGCAGAACCCTTCTTCGTAGAAACCCTAACTACGTCACCCTTGCGCAAATCTCCCAGCATGGAGGAATGGCGGGTGATGAAGATATCGTCGCCCTTCCTGTGGCTGATGTTGCCGCCGTGGGAAGTTATTAGTCCCAGATAGAGAAGCTGTTTGCCAACGCGTTTGAATTCCTTCAGCATGATATTAACAAATAGAGGGCCCTGGAAAACTACCCTTTATGGAGTCCAGCGACCGTGTCGCTGGGGAATTTTCCATTGACACAGTCAATGGACTCCAAAATTTTGTATTTTTCAGAGGTCTCAAATAGTAGGCGTCGTGCGCGCCATGCAGGTCGGTAAGGATGTGGCTTATCACACCTGATGCCGCACTACGACTTCAATAATTTTGAGAGCTCTAAAAAAGTCTACGAGTCCCTCCAATTATCCCCTCCCTCGATGGGAGGGGGTAGGGGGAGGGTGACAATCTGACCCATCTAAGTCTTTCTGGTGTGAGTGAATATGGAGTGGGTCAATGATCACCCCCTCCCTTCCCTCCCCCATCAAGGGGGAGGGAGAATTGGGCCTGAACTTCACAAAATGGTAGTTTTGCAGAGGTCTCATTTTGTATGTTTAGCAGAAAATTATCTCTGCGGCTCTATGATGACCTTGACTGATTCATTGCCGCTGGCAACGAGCTGAAAGCCCTTGCCGGTCTCTGACAGACCTAATCGGTGTGTAATCATCTCGTGGACAGGCACCCTGCGGGTGCGAATCAGTTCTATTGCCTTCACGATGTCAAGGGGGGCGGCGCCGTATGAGGGCATTATTGTTATGGAGTTACGCCAGAAATCATTGACGGGGACGGGGAGGCTGACGCCGGGTTCTGTGGGAGCGAAACAAAGTACTGTGCCTCCGCGGTCCACGGATTTTAGTGCCTGGTTAAAGGCAGGCAGGGCGCCGGCGCAGACTATAACGATGTCTGCGAGTCTGCCTCCGTTGACTTCCTTTAGCTTATTCGGCACATCCACGGTGGCGTGCATGACAGCTTCTGCACCAAATCTCTTGGCCAGATTGAGGCGGTACTCGTTTAAGTCCGTTGCTACTATACGCCCGGCCCCAAGCACGCTGGCCAGCGCTATATGGAGGAGCCCTGAAATACCGCTGCCTATTACCAGTACGCTGTTGCCCGGTTGTAGGCCTACCACCCTTTGCCCTCGAACTACACAGGCAAGCGGCTCTATAAAAGAGCCGTCTTCGAACGACATCTCGTCCGGCAGGACAAATACTCCCCTATCAACGTTGATTTGTGGCACGCGTAGATATTCGGCAAAGCCACCAGGGTCGAAATTCGTGGTGTGCAGGGTATCACATGCAGTATGGTTGCCGTTCAGGCAGTAGTGGCAGGTATTACAGGGGACGTGGTGTGAGACGAATACCCTGTCACCTTTCTTATAACGCTCAACTCCTTCTCCTACCTCGACTATCTCTCCTGTAATCTCATGGCCTAGTATTATAGGCGCCTTTTTGATACGGTACCACTCCATCACGTCGCTGCCGCAGATACTGCTTGCTATTACCTTTACCAAGAGTTCGCCAGGGCCGATCTGCGGGGTCGGCCTCTCCTCCAGCCTCACGTCCCTGTTGTTGTAGTATACTGCTACGCGCATGTGTGTTGGTAAAGGAGAGAGTACCGTCAAATATGGTGCACCGAGGCACACCCTTCAGGGCCTGTCTGGCACGTTAAAACGTGGGAGACAAGTCCGCCTAAGGCGGATCAGAGTGATACAGGGTACTGGGGTAATTGTTATAGTGGTCTCACACCTTTGAAGCTACGGGTTCTTTGCCGCTCTTGACCTCGTTGAAGATCTCGTTAGCCTCCTGAGCGGTGGCCTTTTTGTGGATAATGGCGTGCAGGGCCTTGGCCATGGCGACCGGGTGTTCGTGCTGCCAGATATTCCTCCCCAGGTTGACACCTATGGCTCCCTTTTGCATACCGTCATAGACAAACTCGAACACCGGAAGCTCAGTGTCAAACTTAGGTCCTCCCGCTATAACTATTGGGACAGGACAACCTTCTGTGACCTTGTCAAAATCTTCGCACCAGTAGGTCTTTACTACCTTTGCACCCAGCTCTGCAGCGATGCGACAGCACAGGGACAGGTAGCGGGCGTCTCTTTTCTCCAACTCCTTACCGACGGCGGTGACCGCCATTACAGGGATACCGTACTCTTCGCATTCATCGACCAGTTTGCCAAGGTTTAGCAGTGTTTGACGCTCATACTCACTGCCGATGAAGACAGAAATGCCCACCGCGGAGGCATTAAGCCGAACGGCCTCTTTTACAGAGGTGGTAAGACCTTCATTGGCCAGGTCTCCCCCGACAATGCTTGTGCCACCTGACACACGGAGTATTATTGGTTTACTTTTATCTGGGTCTATAGCAGAGCGCAGTACCCCCCTTGTGACAAAAAGAGCATCAGAATATCTGATTATCGGTTTAATCGTCTCGCCCGGTCTTTCTAATTTGCTTGTAGGTCCCAGAAAATATCCATGGTCTATCGGCATGAACATACAGTGGCCGTCAGCTTTTATCAGCTGTGCCATGCGGTTTTTCATTCCCCAATCCATCTCTAAAACCTCCTCTAATTATTGAGTCCTCTATAAGAGGAAAACGGACAGAGTCTCATTTCTCAGGCCGTACGATTAAATAGCCCTTATTTATTAACCAGTGGTGAAACTCATAAGTGGTATGTATGCAGGCGGTTTGACATCTTTTTCGTATGTTTTGATGCTCCTCAGACCCTTCCTGTTGGGAGTCTAGTTCCAACTGTAGCGGGCATTGTATGTCCTTACAATACTCTCTCCGCTTGTAGTCTACATATCCCTCGAAAGACATAATCCTATGCTTTAACTTGTGTGGGTTTTTGACTGATCCTGCAGATTCTCAAGTCCGTAAGACCTCAGGAGAAGGCACATTGGGAAATTTCTACCACATAACCGAAATAGTGTCAATGTCAAAATACCCTGATAGGTTTTCGGTGAAATGAAGGGTGTTATGAGGAAGTTATGCAGATAGCAATCATTCTGGCTATATCAGCCTCAATTAATCAAAAGCTTGCCGAAAGAAGGTTATTGACATTTACGTTATGTCCTGATACGATGTATAACCTTTTTGAGACCTCATAACTGCCGTGGGGAAACCATAATGGATACAACAGAGACACTAAAACCCATTTATACATCCATGATGGAGGTGGAGAAACGCCTTTATACAAACCTTGCTGCTCACAACAAGGACGTTGGAGAGATAATCCTGCACGTTAGCAAATTTAAGGGTAAGAGAGTCAGGCCCGCCCTGCTTCTCCTCTCCGGTGAGATCTGTGGAAAGGTAGCGCCACAACATCTGGACCTGGCGGTGGTAGCGGAACTGGTACACATTGCCACCCTGATTCACGATGACGTAATCGACGACGCCACAATGAGGAGGCATGTGGAGAGTGTAAATGCGAAGTGGGGAAGAGAGATATCTATATTGCTGGGAGACTATATCTGGTCAAGGGGTTTTACCATACTGGCCTCTATGGACTCGCAGCTGGCAACATATATAATGTCGCAAACAGTAAACATCATGTGTGAAGGGGAGCTCATCCAGCTCTTGAGGCGATATGACCTAAACCTGACGGAAGGGGAGTATCTGGACATAATAGAGCGTAAAACAGCCAGCCTCTTTGCCACAAGTTGTCGCCTAGGTGCAATGTTTGCTGGTGCGAACCGCAAGATGCAAGAAACCTTGACCAGCTACGGCCTTAAGGTCGGTATGGCATTTCAAATAGTGGACGACTGTCTTGATATAGTTGGAAGTGAAGACGAGATGGGAAAGTCCCTTTCCTCCGACTTAAAAAAGGGCAAGCTGACCCTGCCCATAATACGGTTGGCAGGAAACCTCCCAGAGGCCAGAAGGGAGAGTACTTGCAACTGGATCTTCCAGAATTTTACTGACCAAAATCGCAGTACGGTTCTGGAACTCCTTACGGAACACGAGGCCGTAGAGTATGCCATGAATAGGGCACGTCTCTATGTGCAAGAGGCCAAGGACGTTATTTCCTCCCTGCCGGAGTCTGAGTGTAAGACAGTTCTCTTTGACCTGGCCGACTACGTTGTCGACAGAAATAAATAAATATTTTCAGGAATGACGGTCGAGCCTTAATACATTTCCTTCTGTGGGATTCCCCACACCACCCAGAATATTCCGCAGATGGTCTTGGCATCTACTATCTCGCCGGTCTTAATCATATCTACTGCTTGGCCCAGCTTCATCCTTACCACATTTATGCCCTCTTCGGGTTCGTGTGCCGTCTTTATTAGATTTGTTGCCCTGTAAAGGTGCATCGCCTCGTTCATCACTCCTGGAGACATGTAAAACTGGCCCAGTTTCTCCATCCTTCTGGCAATTAGACCGACTTCTTCACCCAACTCCCGTACGGCGCATTGTTCAGGGCTCTC
>JBHICS010000131.1:0-4501 GCA_046759685.1 Candidatus Brocadiales bacterium
GTCCGCCTTAGGCGGACTGCCACGATTACGTGCGAGCAAGCTCGCACGCTACATTCTTTGGTCGTTTGATGTCGCATTTGTAGCGGCAGAGCTTGCTCTGCTAAAAATTCATAATCAGTCGAGCAAGCTCGACCACTACAGCTCTTTTGCAGAGGTCTCGTAATATTAACAAGTCAGATGGAGGGCAGTGACAACGGTTTTATTGCCTTCTAACAGGTCGTTATGCAGCCTGCAGGCCTCAGGGGTGATGGCGGCAAATAGTTCTATGCCTTTTTGCGCAAGCAGTGCCTTTAGCTGCGCATCAACCTTCATGCGGCCATCCTGGCCGGTACCTACTATAAGTATCTGCGGTGCGGCCTGAAGTATGTCTAAAATATCCTCATGTTGTAGCCTGTGTCCCTCCTTTCGCCACCAGCTACTATCTACCCTGTCAGGGTATATTATTACGTCGCTCGAATAATCTCGACCGTCAATCCTGATATTTCCGAAGCCTGAGGAATCTATGTGCATATTTTTACGTTAGAGACAGGGCATGGTATAACATTAAGGAGAACTACCTAACGCCTCTACCTAGAATAGTTGACGTCCTTATCGTGAACCATGGGGACAAAGATGCAGCCCAGAAGTTCTTCCTGCTTGATGAACTCCTTCGTCCGGGTAATCCTGTAAAGAATCTGGTGTTCTGGGTATCCTACAGGTATTATCAGTCGCCCGCCGTCGGAAAGCTGCGTTACCAGGGCCGGCGGGACACTGTCTGCGGCGGCGGTTACTATTATGGCGTCGTAGGGGGCCTGAGCCTCATAACCGATGTGGCCGTTACCTACGTGGAAGGTTATCTTGTGGCCGTAGCCCAATTCCTCCAGTATACCCCTGGCCTTATCGAGTAGTGCAGGTCGTATCTCTACAGTGTATACATTGTCCACTATCTCAGCCAGTATGCCGGTCTGGTAGCCTGAGCCTGTGCCTATCTCCAGTACCCTGTCCGTCTTCTTTAGCTGCATGGCCTGGGTCATGCAGGCAACCATGTAGGGCTGAGATATGGTCTGCGCCTCACCAATGGGCGCAGGACAGTCGTCGTACGCCCTGTACCACATCTCTACCGGCATAAACAGGTGCCGGGGTACCTTTTCCATGGCCTGAAGGACACGCTCGTCTGTGATACCCCTCGACAGAAGTTGTGTCCTGACCATGTCTTTACGTCTTGTTTCAAAGTCCATGAAGCTCATAGCCCTACCTGCGTTTCTCTATAAGTTCCTTCAGCATCTTGCGGTGGCAGTGGGTGTCTTCCCCTTCGTGACAGAAGAGGGTGATGGTCTTCCTAAATTCCTTGAATGGGATCTTTTTATTTATCCAATCGCTAAGGAGTTCAACACTTGGGGCCAGGTCTTTATCCCACTCGTCTATACGTGCCTTGGTGATACCCCTGGGCCACCGCCTCATTATAAGCAGCCGGAGACCCTCCCCCCGGGTTTCGTCATCGTAGACAGACTTTGTCTTAACCCCCACAGCATAATAAATTATAGGCCAAAAAAAGGGCCAAGGCAAGCTAAAGACAGGGGATTAGTGTTGATTTAAAACAATTTTTACGTGCGGTTGTATAACGCTGGAGCTAAGGCGCGCTGGTTAATGCGTCGTCTGGAGCCGATTGTTAAGTGCCAACTCCAAGCTTTCCCAACAATTCGGAAGGCTTGAAAACCTCAACCCCGAGGGCACGCTTTCTGTTATTGCGTAGCACTCTAATCAGCTTAAAATCCAAGGTTAAAAAGAAGTCGCATTTGTTATGCTCTGCGCACCACAGATGGAAAGCATCTAATAGCTGGTTCCTGTTCGGTTTATTCTCTCCTTGGTATGCACCAACCATCTTTTGTAATTCAAGAAACCGATCATTTCGAATGGAGCGCAGGAACTCGAACTGGGCATCCATCGGGTCATCAACGCCACCTCCGAACATGATGCGCCCATACTTGATAGGTGCGTCGACCATTTCGCAAGGCGCCCCGTAGAACTTCCCTGTCGAACTATCCATACTGGGAATTCCCCAGCTTTCAAACAGAGTTTCTACGTTGGTTACGTACCTAACGCGCCCTTGCTTGCCCAGTTCCGCGAGCGCAGGAAGCAGGTCCGCCTCCGCTTTTAACTTTGGATTGTCGATGGCTTCATTCGGATTCAGAGTCACGAAATCATGAACGGTGATTTCATGCACCTTGCCACCCCAGTTTATCGTCTGCTGGCGCGGGCGCAACCTAGGCAGCTGGGTTGCCGAGAACTTAAAGACATTTGTATCGATGTAAACCTTGCGCTGACTCATGACCACGTTTTGGCACCTAACGTCCGAACTCAGGGGTGGCAATTCGCTGTCCGCTGCAGTGAGTTGTTATACGCATAGTAGTTACCCAAAGATTCCTTTCTTGATTCCCATGAATTTTCTCTGTGCTCTCTGAGTGGAAGCAGAATACGCAAAACTAAGAGTCTGTCTATCCTGACCTCCAATAGTTTGTCTTTTTACATCCTATAAGAATTCCGTAAACTCTTCTAAGGAAAGCTGGGCCTGTCGGAGGATACTTCTTAAAACAGGTCTCGGAAGGTCAAAGCTGTCGTGACGGGGGATTGTAACTCTTAGATCAACTTTTGTCGTATGCCTCAGCTGAGCATGAGAGCCTTTTTGATGGTGGATGTAAAAACCAGCCCTTAATAGGGCCCTGATTACCTCTTTTGGCCGAAGGACAGGAAGATCCCTTTTCACGCCACCTCAAGGTTCACTTTAACCTTTTCTGTTACGGGTTCCGTAGCGAGATCACTCGGAATGGAAAGTCCATCCTTGGCTAACCCTTCTAGGTGACATTTTATGGCGTCTACAGCCATCTTTTTCGCCTCTTCAAGGGTGCGCCCATAGGTTACTATTTCCGGGATGGCGGGGACAATAACTTCGTAACCGCCCTCCCCTAGAGGCTCAAATATTACCGTGTAAGAATATTCCTTCATGTTCAACTTTCTTAATTCGGTTAGGTTTTATTAACTCTAGCTAAACATGGACCAAAATTCAAGGCCGATGCCCCAGTAGCTACCTGACTTACTATGGGCTATCGGCTCATCCAGGACAAGGAGATACGGACAGGTTTAAAAACCTGTCCCTACATTTACTTTTCCAGAAGTATCAAAAGAAAATCAAACCCTACTTCCCACCCTCAATAATCCCTGAGATGCGTTTCAGGGCGCCGTCCATCAGTTCACGGCTCTTGGCCTCTACGTTGAGGCGGAGCTTGGGCTCGGTGTTGGACTTCCTGACGTTAAACCACCAGTCCCTGTATTCCACAGTGACGCCGTCCAGCCTGTCCAACTTACCGTCGCTGAAACTGCTGGCCAGTTGGTCAATCATTGCGTCCTTGTCTTCTACGGTGAAGTTTATCTCGCCGCTGGAGTAGTATTTCTTGAGCGGTGCCACCAGGTTAGACATGCTCACCTTCTTTCGGCCCAAGATATTCAGTATCTCAATCATGGCGATCAGGCCGGAGTCTGCATAAAAATTGTCGCGGAAGTAGTAGTGCCCCGAGAGTTCACCGCCAAATACGGCGTTCTTCTTCCTCATGGTAGCCTTTATATAGGCGTGGCCCACCTTCTCCCGGTATGGCTTCCCGCCGCTTCTCTCTATCTCTTCCTTTACTACCCAGCTTGAGCGCAGGTCGTAGATAACGGTCGCCCCCTTCTCCTCACCTAGGAATTCCCTCGCAATGAGGGCGGTTATGACATCGTTCTTGATTGCCTCCCCCTTCTCGTCCACAAAGGCCACGCGGTCGGCGTCGCCGTCGAAGGCCACGCCCAGGTGGGCCTTCTCCTTCCGCACCCGTTCCTGGAGGTCCTTGAGGTTTTTGAGCTTCAACGGGTCTGCCTCGTGGTGGGGAAAGTTCCCGTCCAGCTCAAAATAGAGAGGGATTATCTGGCAAGGAAGCCCTTCAAAGATGACGGGTACCGTCTTGCCGGCCATACCGTTCCCCGCATCCACCACTATGCGCATAGGCCGCAGCTTGTGTACAAATGTGTGTACATGCGCCCTGTAGTCTTCCATTATGTCCTTCTCGATCACCTTGCCCGGGTGCTCAACACCCTGGGCAGGCGGGCGCATCGCTATGTCCCTTATCTGTGCCAGGCCAGTCTCAATCCCTACAGGCACGGCCAGTTCACGGCATATCTTAAAGCCGTTGTATCTTGCCGGGTTGTGCGAGGCAGTTACTGATACGCTGCCGTCGTAGCCGTATTTTGCTACTGCAAAATACGTGACGTCTGTAGGAACGACACCGATATCTATGACGTTCACGCCGGAGGAAGTAATGCCCTCTATAAGTGATTGGGCAAGCGGGATAGAGGAATCTCGCATGTCTCTACCCACTACGATGTTCTTTATACTGCCCCTTTGCTGTTTGAGAAAGTGAACGAGTGCCGAGCCAATACGCCTTGCAGCGTCTTCATTGACCTCTTCGGGATACAGTCCTCTGACGTCATAAAC